>NZ_JBQCGW010000279.1:0-16570 GCF_051955275.1 Pseudobacter sp.
AACTAATTTTTCGCTATGTCCAATCGCATCATAAGAAAGGTGGCAGTACTTGGTAGCGGGGTCATGGGATCGAGGATCGCCTGCCACTTTGCAGGCGCAGGCTTACAGGTATTGTTGTTAGACATGCTGACCAAAGGAGCAGAAGAAAGTACAAAACCCGGCGAAAGGAACAAACTGGTGAACGACGCATTGCAGGCTGCTTTGAAAAGCAATCCCTCTCCCGTTTTCACCAAAGATGTGGCCAGGCGCATCAGCACCGGCAACTTCACGGACAATATGAAGGACCTGGGCGGGTACGACTGGATCATCGAGGTTGTGGTAGAACGCCTGGACATCAAGCAGCTGATCTTCACTGAAGTGGAGAAATTCCGGAAACCCGGCACCCTCATCACTTCCAACACATCCGGCATTCCCATCCACCTGATGGCTGAAGGCCGCAGTGAAGACTTTAAAAAACATTTCTGCGGAACACACTTCTTCAATCCCCCTCGTTACCTCCGTTTACTCGAGATCATCCCCACACCTTATACTGATCCTGCAGTTGTTGATTTCCTTTTACATTATGGAGACCTGCAATTAGGCAAGACCACCGTACTGGCCAAAGACACTCCTGCTTTCATCGCCAACCGTATCGGTGTGTATGGCATCATGGCTATCTTCGGACTGGTGGAAAAGATGAAACTTAGTATCGATGAAGTGGACGCCCTCACAGGTCCCATCATCGGCCGTCCCAAATCCGCCACCTTCAGAACAGCGGATGTGGTGGGTATCGACACCCTGGTAAAAGTTGCCAAAGGCGTTGCAGACAACTGCCCCAATGATGAACAACGCGCCGCCTTCGCCATCCCCGCATGGCTGGAGAAGATGGTCACCAATAACTGGCTTGGAGACAAATCCGGTCAGGGTTTTTTCTCCAAACGGAAAGGCGCCGGCGGAGAAAAAGAAATTTATACACTCAATCTCGACAGCTTCGAATATGAGCCGCGCAAGAAACCGAAGTTCGCTACGGTGGAAGCAGCCAAACCTATCGATGACCTGAAGACCAGGCTCAAAGCTCTGGTAACAGGGATGGACAAAGCAGGCGACTTCTACAGGCATTTCCATTACGGCCTGTTCTCTTATATCTCCAACCGCATTCCCGAGATCAGCGATGATATCTATCGTGTGGACGACGCCATGATGGCGGGTTTCGGCTGGGAGATCGGTGCATTTGAAAGCTGGGATGTACTCGGCGTTGCAGGCACTGTCAAGAAAATGAAGGATGCCGGTTATTCTGTTGCCCCCTGGGTGGATGAAATGCTGGCCTCCGGTGCTTCCACTTTCTTTAAAGTGGAAAGCGGCCGCAGGCTTTATTACGATATCCCTTCTAAATCATACAAGGCATTACCCGGAGGCGAAGCCTTCCTGGTAATGAAGAATTTTGAAAACCAGACTGTCTGGAAGAACAGTTCCTGCCGTACATACCATCTCAATGATGGAGTACTCGGCCTGGAATGGAGCACCAAGATGAACAGCATCGGTGGCGAAGTACTGGAAGGCATTCAAAAGTCCATAGCACTGGCTGAATCGGGTTACAAAGGCCTGGTGATCGCCAATGACGGCCCCAACTTTAGCGCCGGCGCCAATGTTGGCATGATTTTCATGTTAGCCATAGAGCAGGAATACGATGAGCTGGATATGGCCATCCGCATGTTCCAGCAAACTATGATGAGAGCACGCTATTCAGCAGTGCCCGTAGTTATTGCACCACATGCACTTACGCTCGGAGGCGCCTGCGAACTCAGCCTGCACTCAGATAAAGTCTGTGCTTCCGCTGAAACCTATATCGGCCTCGTGGAACTGGGCGTTGGCCTCATTCCCGGCGGCGGTGGCACCAAAGAATTTGTATTGAGAGCGGCAGATGAAATGCATGAAGATGAACCGGACAGCATCACCCTGAAGAACCGGTTTCTAACCATCGCTACTGCTAAAGTGGCAACCTCGGCAGCTGAAGCATTCGACCTGGGCATCCTCCGCAAAGGGCACGACGAAGTGGTGATGAACCAGGGAAGAAGAATCGCAGAAGGAAAGAAAAGTGTTATCGAAATATACGACAGCGGTTATACCATGCCGGTACCCCGCAATGATGTGAAGGTACTGGGACGTTCCGCACTCGGCGCCCTCTACGCAGGTATCAACGGCATGTGGCGCGCAGGTTATGCTACCGATCACGATGTGACCGTAGCTAAAAAACTGGCGTACGTAATGTGCGGCGGCGACCTGAGTGAACAATCCCTGGTATCAGAGCAGTACCTGCTCGATCTGGAAAGGGAAGCCTTCCTCAGCCTTTGCGGCGAAAAGAAAACACTGGAAAGAATTCAAAGCGTTTTGAAGGGCGGAAAACCCATCCGCAACTAGGGACCAGCCCAATAAAAGACTCATGACCCACGGGGGTCGGGTCACATGAGAGAAAGCGGGGTTGTTCTGGGAGCAGAACAACCCCTTTCTATTTTCAGGATATTTCCATCAATCCATTAATTTTAGGGAATGTATAAAAGCATCTGGTTCCGCTATATCCTGATCGGCGCCTGTATCCTGCTGTTTGTTCCTGTGTTCATAGAAACACTCAATTACCTTTCCTCCAACGGGAGTACGGACCTCAAATGCAGGGCCATCGCATCACGTGTTCAGGCCGCCGGAAAAGATCCCTATTTCTATAAATGGAACCCAGCCGACAGCGAGTATCTCCTAGACCCCAACGATGATCCCGGAATAGATGTCAACGGCAACGTAGTTACACCTGCCATGCTCTGGCTCTTACTTCCCGTACACGCACTTCATTTCCAAACCACCCAGTTCGTATTTTTCACCATTCAATACCTGGCCGTGGCAGCCATCTTCTTTTTCCTCTTCCGCAATTATGGAAAATCCGCCCTCCTGCCCTTCGCCATCGTCTTCACCACCCTCATCTGTTCCAATATCTGGGTGATGCATGTGGAAAGAGGACAGGTCTATATTCTCTTTACCCTTCTCTTCACCATCATCTGGTGGCTCTATACTCTGCAGGCAACCCGTTATATTTTCCTCTCCGGCTTCCTGGCAGGGCTCACCATCTTTTTACGTCCATTCGCCCTGGTATTGGGAGCAGGTTTTGTGCTTAGCTGGAAGAAACACTGGATCTACGGCATGATCACCGGCGTCCTCTTCGGCCTCCTCATCTTTGTTGCCCCCAAACCATCCACCTGGCAGCAATACCTTTCTGCCATGACCACCTACCAGCACCTGCAGATGAATCCCGGTCCCAATGTGGTCAATCCTGTATTCCACGAGATCCCCAAAGTTGTTGAAGGCAAGAACAACTATTATATCGCTACCGAATTCCAGACGCATTCCTTCACTGGCATCAACAGGTACGCCAGCCGTTTCCATTTCCCTTATACCCCCGCCATCTCCGTAGCCTTGTATGCAATCACCTGCTTAACGCTGGCAGGCATCTTCCTCTGGCGTCAGCGCCGCAGTCCGTTCTCTATCAACCAGCTCTTCCTCTTCGGACTGCTGCTTTACTTCCTCACAGAATACATCATCATATCGCCCAGGTCTGCCTACAACGCCATTCAATGGATCTTCCCGGCATTCCTCATCATTCAGAGCCGGCTCAGCAACCCCAGACTGGTGATACTCACCACCGTCAGCCTGCTGCTCCTCAATGGCGCTATCCTCAACCACTCACGCATTGCAGGTGTGGGAGAACCGATGCTCCTTATTATCCTTTGCTATGCTACCTTTACCAGGGAACCATTAAATCCACACGCAAAATGGGAGAAGCCTCACTCGATCCTGCCAGCTCAGAGCTGACCATCAGCTCCACCATCATTATTTACGGCGATGCAGCCAACCAGGCACTCGCCCTCCAGATGGCCCATGATATTGAAACCATCTGGAATGAGCCCAGGGCCACCGTAAAGATCCAACGGCACCCCTACCTGCTCCGCTTTAAAATCGATGGCATCTTCAACCCCAACCTGAACCCAGAAGATGTATGGTACAACGATAACCCTCTTCTGAATTTCTTCCGCGTGGAAGAATACTCGGAGCGGGATATCTCTTTCGTTGATGGCCTCGGCTGCAACACCGGTTATTTCAAGCTCGCCAATCTCCAGCAGACCTCCACCACTTCCGCACACGAATACGGTCATACCATAGGGTTAGATCACCCTGACAACCTGGATATCCGGGGAAGAGGTATTCCCGGCATCATGTACCCCCGCGGCACACTCTGTGACCCGCAATACCAGTACGATCCATCCGTTGCCGCTGGCGAGAAGGGAGGGACCCTCGATCCGCAATGGCGCAAGGTGCTGGTCTCTGATGTGGAGGATCTGAAGTTGGAGAAGCTGAGGTTTAAGGATGGGAAAGCGGTGGTGGGAGAGTTTAGTAGTATTTATCATTTTAAGCATGAGAAGCCTTGATTTTTTATGGCGGCAAAGACGTATGAACGCCGGTTGGAAAACATACCCACACCTTTTCGTTCTTTAATTTTGCTTTTGTGGGGTATGTTGAGGCAGTAGGGCTATGATGAGCTTTTGGATCGTATGTTTTCAAGACCGGACTTTTCATACGCCTTTGCCTGAGCACGATAAATGTGCGACAGTTTTATGCAACACAATGATGAAACACGAACTGATAAATACTCATGTCACCAATGCTTTTACTGTAAACCTCAGCTATTGCAAACTCCCTCCTGGCATATCATTACAGCACCCTGGGCGCACATTGCACGAGGGGTAAAAAAGAAGAATGTAAAAAGAGTGCATCACTCCGCGCATACAGATCTGCGTTACCCGACTTTCCTAAACGCTGTAAAAAAACGGAAACAACATACATCCTATCACCCTAATCAGAGACAGTTATCAACTGAATAACTGAAATATTCAAGATGTACGCTAACACACTTTACTCAAGATTGGCGTACACTCAACCAAAAACTGCTGAGCCCGCGGCCCCATAGCGGAAGGGATTGACAAATCAGGCCTTCAAAACATAAGCGAAGAAGACCAACAGAATTACTGCCGCCAAATCTTCCCAAACAAAAAGCACAATAAATATTCTCCCGGTTCGGTTTGTTTTGCCGACTGATTTGTTAATCCCTGGAGCGACTTAATCCCTTGAGCGAGTGAATGACCTGAGTGCTGTTTCAATTGTGGGGTAAAGAAACTGAAACCCGTTCCGACTGATCTTTGCGCTGCTGACAGTTGCTGATTTCAGCACTTCGATGCTCATTTCACCAAGTACAATTTTGAGGAGGAAGGAAGGAACATTTACCGGAATGTAGAACTTGCCTTTCATCAGTTTGGCGAGTGTGATCACCAGGTTCTCGTTGGTGACGGGTTGCGGGGCAACGGCGTTGAAGACGCCCTGGATATTTTCATTTTCGATGGCATGGAGGTAGAGACGCGCAACATCATCGATGTGGATCCAGCTGATCACCTGACGGCCGGAGCCAAGGATACTGGCGATGCCCATTTTGATGGGCTTCTGAAAGCTGGGCAGGGCGCCACCTTCAGGGCTAAGGACGATGCCCGTGCGAAGAATGACGAGTCGTTTGCCGAGTGTGGAGACAGGCTGGATCGCCTCTTCCCATTTGCGACAGGTCTCGCCGAGATAGGCACTGTCCGCAGGATCATCTTCGGTGAACTGCGGCTTGTCTTTAGGCCGCTGTTTGTCGTCACCGTACCAGCCGACAGCAGAGGCGGAGATAACGGAGCGTACTTTATTGGGGTTGGATCGAAGGGCTTTGGTGATGAGTTCGCCGCTTTGAACGCGACTGTCGACTATTTCCTGTTTTCTCTTTTTTGACCAGCGCTTCTCTCCCACGTTGGCGCCGGCAAGATGCACGATGCAATCTGCGGCCTGGAGGGCTTTGAGATCGATACTGCCTTTGGCGGGATCCCATTCCGCATAGGACACAGCTCCTTCGGCGGGTTTGGCCTTGCGGGTAAGAATGATCACCTGGTTGCCTTTGGCTACGAGCAATTTTGTGAGTGCAGAACCCACGAGACCCGTTCCGCCGGTAATGAGTATTGTTTGCATAAACAGGAGTTTGCGCCTTTACAAATTTAGTCAAAAAAAATCCCTCCCGAGGAATCAGGAGGGAAACAACTAAAAACAACAATCGCTGTATTTTAATAGACTTAATACAGGAAAGAGATGAACGATGTATCAATCAGGTTTCTCACCATCTAAAAACGTGTTGATGGTAGAGATACTTGTTTTATTATTCTCATCATTTTTTACTTCGTAATTACTGTAGAAATTCTCAACACTGCTGATGGTGTTGTACAGTTCAAGATTGCGGCGGATGTAAGCCGGCACAGTTTCAAACTCATTGTTAGGATCCGCGCCATTGATATTGAAACTCAGATTACGTAATTTCTGAATCCGCTCTGCTGCGCGTCGTTTTTGTTCGTCTGCTTCGTCCTGCATCGCAGGTTCCTCAACAGATGATGCCGTAACAACTGGAGGAGTCTGGTAGGCCCCAGGCACATCCGCCGCTGGAATATCCTCGCGGAACACCAACTGCATGTCATTGGGATCTTCTTCCCTGACGGTCTTTACAGTTGATTGGTTCTGCACGGGTTGATTCACAGGCGTTGTTTGTTTGGAATCTTCAAATGCGGAATCTGCATAAATATTGGACGGTCTTGCGAGAAATCCACCTGTATTCTGAGTAGCAGCAGCACTGCTAGCATTCGGCTGCTGGTTAACAGGTTGTGCAGGAGTGGAAGGTTGCGAAAGTACCCATTCGATCCTTTCGGGCTCAGCATTTTTATCCACGGTATTTTTACCAGTCTCATCACTCGTAAAAAGCACAAGTGGTGCGGAGGGAGCCGGACTATCCAGATCAACCAGCTTTGGCTGCAGTTCTTCCTTGATGGAAGGCGCTGCTTCTGCTACCATCTGGGGCGCTACAGGAGGTTCTTCCCTCTTGGGCATGATCACAGAAGGCCTGGTACTGGCAGATGCCTGGGGCTGTTCCTGCTGCGTTGCAGCGGGAGGAGCAGACTTCACAGGTTCAGGCTGCTGGCTCAGATTGAAGAGGATCTTCTCTTCTTTCTTAGGCTGTGCAGCTTTTTTGGTGAACGGATCAGTATACTCGAAACCAGTAGCAATCAGTGTGATGCCGATCTGGTCTCCCAGTGAATTATCGTAACCCAATCCCAGGATCACATCGGTTCCTTCACCAGCCTGGCTCAACAGGTAGTTCTGGATGGTATCAACCTCATCCATGGTGAATTCATGATCACCTTCGGCAGAGTTGATATTGATGAGGATCCATTTGGCTCCGCTGATATCGTTGTCGTTCAGCAGCGGAGAGTTGAGTGCCTCTTCGATAGCGCGCTGTGCACGGTCTTCACCGGCAACAGATGCATTGCCAAGGATGGCAACACCACCATTGCGCATTACTGTACATACATCCGCAAAGTCAACGTTGATCTGACCGGTGCTGTTGATCACATCCGTGATACATTTTGCAGCAGTGGCCAGTACGTTGTCAGCCTTTGCAAAGGCTTCCTTCATCTTCAGGTTACCGAACTGATGGCGCAGCTTGTCGTTGCTGATCACCAGCAGGGTGTCTACATATTGTTTCAGTGACTTGATACCTTCATCAGACTGGATCTGGCGTTTCTTTCCTTCATAAGTGAAAGGAGTAGTAACGATGCCCACAGTGAGGATACCCAGGTCTTTACAGATCTTGGAGATGATGGGAGCGCCACCGGTTCCGGTGCCACCGCCCATACCAGCTGTGATGAACGCCATCTTGGTGTTCACTTCCAGGATGCGTTTGATCTCTTCCAGGCTCTCTTCAGTAGCCTGGCGGCCAATGTCCGGATTGGCGCCGGCGCCGAGCCCCTGTGTAAGGTGCGGTCCCAGTTGTACTTTATTGGGCACTTTGCTTTGCGCAATGGCCTGAGCATCGGTATTGCAGATGATGAAATTCACACCCTCAATCTGCTGCTCATACATGTGATTAACGGCATTGCTGCCGCCACCACCCACACCAATCACTTTGATGATGGATGATTTCTCTTTCGGTAAATCAAAATGAATCATAGCTTTCGTTTTTTGTCTCACCAGGCCTAATCTCACCTGAAAGCCCATCCGGAGACAGTTTCTAATAATGGGTTAGTAATAATCGATGGGCTCAGGGTTAGAGAGCGTGATCTTCTTCCTCTTTGAACAAATCGATGATTCCATCTTTGAATTTGCCCCAGAAATCTTTGATCCCTTTACGATTCTTTACCTTTTCGGATTGCTCCGTTATTGCTGCAATTTCTTCTGTTTTATCCTCGATCACAGTTGTCTTCTTCAGTGTTTCAGGAATCTCAACTTTCCTGAACTGATGTTCGAACTGTTTACGGTTATTCTCGTAATCGCTGTATCCTTTCAGGATAAGACCGATACAGGTTGAATAAGTTGGCCTGGCCAGCTCTTCAATATGACCTGCAGCCAGGTGTTCGGTTGGGAAACCGATACGGCAGTTCAGTCCGGTTACATATTCAGTCAGCTGGATCAGGTGACGCAGTTGCGCACCACCACCGGTAAGTACGATACCGCCATTGAGTGTACGGTTATCGAGACCAACCTGTTTCAGGTGGTAAGTAACAAAGTCCATGATCTCATTCATACGCGCCTGGATGATATTGGCCAGGTTCTTCACGCTGATCTCTTTGGCAGGCATGCCGCGGAGGCCGGGAATGGTGATGAATGCATTTCCCTTTGCTTCGTTGGCGAGGGCAGACCCGAACTGTACTTTCATTTGCTCAGCCTGCGTTTTCAGTACACCCAGACCGGTCTTGATATCGTTGGTGATATTCTCACCACCGAAAGGAATAACGGCAGTATGTTTCAGGATACCTTCATAGAACACGGCGAGGTCAGTAGTACCACCACCAATGTCAACAATGGCAACACCTGCTTCCAGGTCTTCATGCCCCATCACGGCCGCAGCAGAAGCCAGCGGTTGCAGTACCAGGTCCTTAGTGTGCAGTCCGCTTTTCTCAACAGCGCGGTTGATATTTCGGATGGCATTCTTGTCGCCTGTAATGATATGGAAGTTGGCTCCGATCTTCACACCACCATAACCAATGGGGTTAGGGATGTTCTGAAAGTTGTCAACAGTAAATTCCTGCGGGATCACATCGATGATCTGGTCACCGGCAGGGATATAGGTTTTGTACTGGTCAGCGATCAGCTGGTCGATCTCACGGTGGGTGATCTCCTCTTCGGTATGCTGGCGCACAATGTCACCGCGGGTTTGAAGGCTCTTGATATGATGGCCTGCAATACCTACGTACACCTCGTTGATCTCGAGATTAGGATTGGATGCATAGCAGTTATCAAGCGCCATGCGGATGGCCTTGATGGTTTCGTCGATATTCAAAACCTGACCATGCTTTACCCCGTTGGAGTTAGCACGACCAAACCCAATGATCTCCAGTTTCCCGTACTCGTTCTTTCTACCCGCAATCGCTGCAATCTTCGTGGTGCCGATGTCCAGCCCCACGATGATGGGTTGTTGCTCATTGTTCATAATCTATCCTGTTTTTAGTTGTTGTATTGTGATTAGTGTTGTTTGTTATTGCTTAATGGGATTTCGTTTGGGCATTACCGCTTTGGGTCTGTTGTCCGTTGAGGTAGCCTGATTTTTCAACGGTTTAGCCGGGGTTTCATAGGACTGGCTTTTCGCAGGTGGATTTTTCTTACCTCCGGAATTCGGTTTCCGGTTCGTAGCAGGTCTGGGATCTATGGGTGGTTTTTCGGTGTTTGCTGTGTTGACCCTGGCGGCTGATAAGGTACTGGTGCTTCTGCTGAAGGCACTGTCTCTCACCGGCGCAGGCAGATGGATGGGTGCAGCATGTCCTCCTTTCACTCCTATCACCTGACGGTTGTACTGCACATTGATCCTGCTGTATGTGTCCATCCCTGTTTTGCTGAGTACATCTTTGTAGAAGATCAGCAGCCTGCGGAATTTCTTTTCATAATCCTGACCGTTGCCGAATTCTATCACATGACGCCCGATAGTGGGGATCATTTCAAACTTCCTGTCAGGCATGATGTCCACCTGGGCAATCTGCGCCATCCACAAAGGATCTTTGGCCATATACAGGCTCATGGCTTTGATATCCGCCATCAGCGCGCTGTCTGCAGATCCCAATCGTTCTTTATCTGTAGGGAAGCTGGTGAAAACAGGCAGCCTGGCAGAAACCTTCGCGGAAAGCGGAAGCCGTTGTAATGCCGTATCGATGTAAAAACTATTGCCTGTTACCGTGAAGATCCGCGCTATGGGTTTTGCTTCTGTGATAGTAACACGCAATACTTCGTTATTGTCAAAGAACAATTGTGCATCGCGGATCCAGGGGCTCTTCTCCAGTTTTTCCTCCATCACACGCAGGTCGAATGATTTGAGGGAACGTCCCCTGATCACTTTGGCCCCGTCGTTGGAGAGCACCGCCAGTACATCTTTCTTATCAATGAACCAGTTATCACTGCCTCCTGCGATATCGATATCATAACCCCTGCAGGTTTTTTCTCTCTGTTTATTCATGGCCTGTACAGTAAATACCAGCACCACTGTGCCGATAGTGGCCCAGAGGATGAACAGCAGTATTTTCTTTGTACTTAGCTTAGCCATGGTTTATTTCTCCAGTATGGTTTTGATGGGTTGCAGCAGGGTATCTATATCACCTGCTCCGGCCGTGATCAGTAACCAGTTCTCTTTCTTTTGTTCTTTTAGATATTCCAGCACGGCTGGTTTATCTAAGATCTGTTTTTTTGCGATCGACATCTGATCCAGGATCATATTACTGGTAACACCCTCTATCGGCAACTCTCTTGCAGGATAGATCGGCAGCAGTACAACTTCATCCGCCAGATCGAGGCTCGCTGCAAATTCCTTTGCAAAGTCGCGGGTGCGGGTGAAAAGATGCGGCTGGAAGATGACCGTGCATTGCTTGTCGGGGAACAGCTTTCTTGCTCCGCCGATCAGCGCGCGCAGTTCTTCCGGGTGATGCGCATAATCATCCACAAACACCAGTGAAGGTGTTTTGATCATATACTCGAAGCGGCGCTTCACTCCTCTGAAATCAGCCACAGCCGCTTTGATCCTGTCGTCAGCAATACCCAGGTGATGAGCTATCATGATGGCTGCGATCACATTCTCGATATTGTGCAGACCTCCCATGTTCAGGTTCACATCGTTCAAACTCCACAGTCTGGTCACTACATTGAAATGGTAGCTTCCATTTTCCATGCGGATATCTTCCGCATGAACATCGGCTCCTTTATCCTGCAGGCTGTAAGTCAGCTGGTGCGTGCTTTCCAGGGCAGCCCCTCTGGAGAGCCCGTGTTTGCTGATCATCCAACCACCGCGTTTCACTCTTCTCGAAAAATCTATATAAGCATCTTCCATCGCTTCCGGCGTACCGTATATATCCAGGTGATCTGCATCCATGGCCGTGATCACGGCAATATCCGGACTGAGGCGAAGAAAGCTTCTGTCATATTCGTCGGCTTCCACTACACAAACATTACGGGCATCGCTCCAGTAATTACTGTTATAATTGACTGCCACGCCGCCGAGGAAGGCATTGCAACCGTAACCGGTATGGCGGAGCAGGTGCGCTATCATGGTGGTGATAGTGGTTTTACCGTGCGTGCCTGCCACGCAGATATTAAAGGAACCTTCTGTGATCACACCCAACACTTCACTGCGTTTGAGCAGGGGAAAATGATTGTTGCGATAGAAGTTCAGTTCACTGTGGTCCTTTGGTATGGCGGGCGTGAACACCACCAGGTCCGCATCTTTGGGCGCCAGTTCCAGGTTATCATCATAGTGCACGGGAATGCCTTCTTCTACCAGCTGTTTGGTGAGCACGGTTTCCGTTTTATCGTAGCCGCTCACTGTACGGCCGTGGAATTTGAAATAACGCGCAATAGCGCTCATTCCGATCCCTCCGATCCCGATGAAATACACTTTTTTGATGTCGTCCAGTTGAACCATATCCTGTGTGGCCGCTATTGTGCTGCCTGCTTGATTACTTTTATAATTTCAGACGCGATCTGCTGATCGGCATCCGTCACCGCCAGTTTTCCGATGTTCTGTTGCAACTCCCGCTGCTGTTCCTGATTCTTTGACAAGGCGATCACGGTAGCAACCAGTTTCTCTTTCGCCTCACTGTCCTTGATCATGATACCTGCCTGTTTCTCCACCAGGTGAACCGCATTCACCGTCTGATGATCTTCTGCCGCAAACGGATAAGGAACAAATACCACCGGCTTTTTCACCACACATAATTCTGCAATGGCCATAGCACCTGCCCTTGAGATCACGATGTCTGCTGCTGCATAAGCATTCTCCATTTTGGTGATGAAAGCGTCCGTCCACACATTGCTGAATCCTTTCACGCGGGCTGAAGCTGTTGCTGCGTAAGGCTTTCCGGTTTGCCAGATAAGCTGTACACCGTTCTGTGCAAATGCTTCCAGTTCTGCATCGATGGCTTCGTTGATCCCTTTGGCACCCAGACTGCCACCTGTTACCAGTACGGTTTCTTTGGCAGGATCCAGTCCGAAGCTCATGCTGGCTTCGTGCCTGTTCACATGCATCTTTGCGATGGCTTCGCGAACAGGGTTTCCGGTGATCTGCAATTTTGCTGCCGGAAAGAATTTTTCCATTCCATCACTCGCAACAAAAATTTTCGTTGCTTTTTTTCCCAGCATCATATTACTCTTACCAGCAAACGAATTCGATTCGTGAATGAAACTGGGGATACCTTTTGCCTGTGCATATTTCAACACAGGGAAGGTGGAGTATCCACCAACACCTACCACAGCAGCTGGTTTGAATGCATTTACGATCCTGCGTACCTGGAAAAAGCTCTTGATGAGCTTGAACGGCAACCCTATATTCTTTAACAAAGAACTTCTGTTGAACCCTGCAATATCGATCCCCTCTATCTTGTAACCGGCCTGCGGTACTTTCTCCATTTCCATTTTTCCCTTTGCGCCAATGAACAGTATCTCAATGGAGGGATCTGTTTTCCTCAGTGCATTGGCAATGGCAATGGCCGGGAAGATATGCCCACCGGTGCCTCCGCCTGCAATGATGATCCTTGTGCCGCTATGTTGATTGCCTGTGCTCATTTTTATTTCTGTGCATTTGCTTCAGGTACCGGTTCCTTTCCTTCCAACTGCTCCACATTGCGGGCCACACTGAGAATGATGCCGATAGCCAGACAGGTGAAGAGGAACGAACTTCCTCCCATACTCACCAGCGGCAGCGTTACTCCCGTTACCGGGAAGAGGTTCACTGTTACCGCCATATTTATCAGGGCCTGTATCACCAATGTGAAACTCAGACCCAATGCAAGGAATGCCCCGAATGCATATGGACATTTCCTGAAGATCCGGATACACCTGTACAAAAAGATCAGGTATATCAATATGATGAATGCACCTCCTATGATTCCATACTCTTCTATGATGATAGCATAAATGAAATCAGAATAAGGGTGCGGCAAAAAATTTCTCGTTTCGCTGTTACCGGGTCCCAGTCCCAGCATACCGCCTTTACTGATGGCGATCTTTGACTGGTTCACCTGGTAGTTCTTGTCTTTATTGGCTTCCACATCCCTGCTGCCATACACGAAACTCTGAACACGGCTGATCCAGGTTGGGAAGCGGCCTACAGAAAGGATCGCAGGAAGGTCTTTGGTTTTTCCTTCTTCCTTATCATAGGTGGCCATTGCGATGCTTACCAGTATCACCACCGGAATGGCACCAATACCGATGGTCATCAGCATATGTTTGGCGCTGGCTCTTCCGATGAACAGCAGCAGCATACTGGTGGCAAATACCAGGAGCGCTGTTGAAAGGTTTGCCGGAGCTATCAATGCACAAATGATCACTACCGGGGTGATCACAGGAATGAATCCCTTTCTGAAATCCTTTATCACATCCTGCTTCTTGCTCAGCAGCCGCCCGAGATACATGAACAGGGCCAGCTTTGCCAGATCCGAGGTCTGGAATGTGAGGTTGATGATCGGCAACCTGATCCACCTGGTTCCCTGGTTCAGGCTCACTCCGAATGCCAGGGTATAGATGAGCAGGGGGATGGATATCAGGAAGAGGATCCTCGCCACTCTCGCATAGATGGTATAGTTCACCCGGTGCGAGAAGTAGATCACCGCCATGCCGATGGCAATGAAGGCGATCTGTTTGAACAGGTAGATCTCAGTGTTCCCTTTGTTGTAGCGGTAAGCCAGCAAACCGGTGGAACTGTATACTACCAGTACTGATACCAATGCCAATAGCAGCACCGCAGCCCAGATGACTTTATCGCCCCTGGTCCTGGACCATAACCTGTTTCCCATTTTATTGGGACTGGTCAGCTCATCAAATCCGATATCTCCGCTATTGTTCATTATGATTGATTATTACAACTCTCTTACTGCATCCTTGAACTGGTTGCCGCGATCTTCATAGTTCTTGAAGAGATCGAAGCTGGCGCAGGCCGGGCTGAGCAATACCACATCACCTTTGCTGGCGAGATGGAAGGCTGCATGAACGGCTTCACGCGCAGTGGATGTATTCACGATAACAGGCACATCAGTCTGGAAAGCCTCGTGGATCTTGCGATTGTCTGTGCCCATGCACACGATCGCTTTCACCTTTTCTTTCACCAGGTCCGTCATGCTGCTGTAATCGTTTCCTTTATCAACACCGCCCAGGATGAGGATGGTTGGTTTGTCCATACTCTCCAGTGCGAACCAGGTACTATTCACATTGGTGGCCTTGCTGTCGTTGACAAAGTCAACGCCGCGCACGGTGCTCACAAACTCCATACGATGCTCCAGGCTCTCGAAAGTCTGTACCGCATCCCTGATCTTCTCTTTCCGGATGCCGAGTACGGCGCCCGCAATACCTGCAGCCATGGTGTTGTATTGATTGTGCTTGCCTTTGAGGGTAAAATCATAAACGCTCATGTCCATTCTCTCATCGCGTACAGCTACAGTCATCTGGCCGTTTTTGATATGCCCGCCTTGATTTGGCTCTCTGTTCATAGTAAATGGTAATAGGTTAGATTTGATAGCGAACCGTCCGATATTTTCCATCGTAACAGGATCGTCTTCGCAATAGATAAAATAATCAGCAGCAGTCTGGTTTTCGACGATCCTGAACTTGCTGTTTATATAATTCTCGAATTTGTACTCGTACCTGTCCAGATGGTCTTCCGTGATATTGGTCAGGATGGCCACATCTGGTCTGAACTCATGGATATCATCCAGCTGAAAGCTGCTGATCTCTGCCACATAGAGTTCCTTAGGATCAAGCGCCACCTGCTTTGCAAAGGAGAAACCGATATTCCCTACCAGCGCAGCATCCAGCCCTGCAGTTTTGCAGATATGGTACGTGAGCGAAGTAACGGTGGTCTTTCCATTGGCACCGGTGATGCCTACAATACGGCTGTTCCCCTTGTAGCGGTAAGCCAGTTCGATCTCACTGATAATGCGGATACCTTTCTTCCTGATCTTCTTCACCAGTTCATTCTTTTCAGGAATGCCCGGGCTCTTCATCACTTCATCCGCCTGCAGAATGGTTTCTTCGGAATGGCCGCCGGACTCATAGATTATGCCATGCTCTTCCAGCTCTCTCCTGTATTTACCGGCAATGGCGCCGGCATCTGAAAGGAACACATCGTATCCCTTCTGCTTACCGAGGATAGCTGCACCCACGCCGCTTTCCCCCCCACCTAATATGATCAATCGTTTTGCCATTCTTACCTGATCTTCATTGTCACTACAGAGAATACCACACATAAGATCGTTACGATCCAGAACCTTGTCACGATCTTGGACTCATGATACCCCAGCTTCTGATAATGATGATGCAGCGGGCTCATGAGGAAGATCCTTCTTCCTTCTCCGTATTTCTTTTTAGTATACTTGAACCAGCTCACCTGCAGCGTTACACTCAGTACTTCCACCAGGAACACGCCGCAGAAGATGGGGATCAATAATTCTTTTCTTACTATGATGGCCAGCGCTGCGATGATGCCACCGAGTGTGAGGCTACCGGTATCTCCCATGAATACCTGCGCGGGATAAGCATTGTACCAGAGAAAACCAACACAGGCCCCGATGAGCGCACCGATAAAGATGCTGAGCTCGCCAAGGTTAGGGATGTACATGATGTTCAGGTATTCCGCAAACCGGAGGTTGCCGCTGGCATATGCGAAGATGCCGAGACAGGCCCCGATGATAGCGCTGGTGCCGGTTGCCAGGCCATCCAGACCATCAGTGATATTGGCGCCATTGGATACCGCCGTTACAATGAAGATCACGATGCCGATGTACAGCAGCCAGGTGAAACCACGCAGCGCTTCGGGCAACAGTTTGGAATAATTGAACTCATGACTTTTCACGAAAGGAATGGTTGTGATAGGCGCATCCGCTTCCACGAAATATTTTGTTTTACCGTCGAATGTTCTTTTGATGATGGTAGTGTCATCGGCTCTTACCGGTCCGGTATAATC
>NZ_JBQCGW010000280.1:0-7414 GCF_051955275.1 Pseudobacter sp.
TCTCCATAGCAAGTAAGCATTCACGAAAATGCTTTGCAAATTTAGGCGAAAAAGCTAATGGGCGTTAGTGTTTTTTCTTGTGTATCTTAGTATTCCCTTGGCAGGCCCTTTGCTATTGAATCTGAAAACATTAAATAATATTCCATGACTATCGATTCCCACGTTCATTTCTGGAAATATGACCGCAAAAGAGATGCCTGGATCACTGACGAGATGAAGGTTTTGCAGCAGGATTACCTCCCGGAGCAGATCGCGCTCACCCTCAAAAGAAATGAGGTGGATGGGGTGGTAGCCGTGCAGGCCAGCCAGGAAGAAGTGGAAACCCGGTTCCTCTGCGAGCTGGCCAAAACCCACCCGGTGATCAAAGGAGTGGTGGGCTGGATCGACCTCCGTGCCGCCAATGTGCAGGAGCGCCTGGAGCATTTTGCGCAGTATCCCGAGATCAGAGGGTACCGGCACATCGTGCAGGGCGAGCCCGACGATTTTCTGCTGGGGGCAGACTTTCAGAGAGGGGTACGCGCTTTGCAGCCATTCAATTATACCTATGATATCCTGATCTACCCCAAACAGCTTCCGGCAGCAATCAAGTTTGTGGAAGCGTTTCCGGAACAGCGCTTTGTGATCGATCACTGCGCCAAACCGGTGATCAGGAAGCATGAAATGGAACCCTGGGCGGAGGATCTTAAAAAGATAGCGCAGCATCCGAATGTATATTGCAAGCTCTCCGGGTTACTAACGGAGGCTAAATGGAAAGAATGGAGTGCCGGGGACTTTTATCCCTACCTGGATGTGGTGTTTGAGGCATTCGGTACTAACCGGGTAATGTTTGGAACTGACTGGCCGGTAATGCTGCTCAGTGGAATGTATGTTCAATGGAAGAGCCTCCTGGAAAAGTATATGGAAAAGATCACGGAGGAAGAGAAGGAATTGGTACTGGGGCGGAATGCAATTGATTTTTACAATTTGTAGGTAGTTGCTGGCGGCGGACAACCATCTGATTAAATTCAATAGCTAAATTCGGACAGCCATGAAAATATTGGTACAAGTTCTCCTTTTACTGTCTTTATCCCATGTAATACAGGCGCAAACTGCATCACCTGATAAACTATTTGGTGATCTGTTCAAAGATGTGCAGCTGAATAAGGTCTTCGAAGACGGCAAAACTTTCGTGGATTGTATTCCCAAACGTTCTCCCGAATCTATCCTCCAGGAGTATACACAGCTGAAAAAGAAAAAAGATTTCAACCTTAAAAAATTTGTGGAAGAGCATTTCATCATTCCCCACACGCCACAACTCAATTACATCCAACAGGAAAAAGATATCACCAAACATATCATCAATCTCTTTTCCCTCCTTCGCCGCGAACCAGACAACCCCACCGAAGGCAGCTCCCTCCTCCCCTTACCTCACCCGTACATCGTGCCGGGTGGCCGCTTCCGTGAGATCTACTACTGGGATTCCTACTTCACCATGCTGGGTCTCAAAGAAAACAAAGACACTACCATGATCAGGAACATGGTAGACAATTTCGCGTACCTCATCAATACCTACGGGCATATTCCCAACGGTAACAGAACCTATTATCTCAGCAGATCACAACCACCATTTTTTGCTTTAATGGTTGATCTGCTCGCAGAATTGCAAACAGACAGCATCTACGCACGTTATCTTCCGGCCCTTGAAAAAGAATATGACTTCTGGATGGATGGAGCCACCAAACTCAAGCCAGGACAATCTTTCAGAAGAGCAGTGAAAATGCCGGATGGAAATATCATGAACCGTTACTGGGATGATCAATCCACTCCAAGGCCGGAGAGCTACCGCGAAGACATCGAAACAGGTAAAAAATTCAAAGGAAATAAATCAATGCTCTACAGAAATTTGAGAGCAGGCGCAGAATCCGGCATGGACTTCAGCTCACGCTGGCTGGCCGATGGAAAAAATCTTCACACTATTCAAACCGTCAACTATATCCCTATCGACCTGAATTCTCTTTTGTATAAATTAGAACTCGGTATCTCGAGAGGTAAACAACTCACCGGCAAAGACTCACTCTCCATCGAGTTCCGCAAAAAAGCAGATCGCCGTATCATCGCCATCGACAAATACTGCTGGAACAAACAGCTCGATTATTACTGCGATTACAATTTCGTTACAAAAAAGATCAGTAATACTATCACTCCTGCCGGCATTTATCCCTTCTGCCTTTTCAATCGCAAGCTGGATTACATGAGCCTGCTCGCCAGGAAAGTGGCCGTAGTGGTAAAAGGCCAGTTACTGAAAGATGGCGGCGTGCTCACTACCGTCAACACAACCGGCCAGCAATGGGATGCCCCCAACGGATGGGCTCCCCTGCAATACATGACCATCTGGGGTTTCCACCGCTGCGGACAAAGAGAACTGGCCCGGGAAATTACCCAGAAATGGCAGCAACTCAATACAGACGTGTACCAGCGCACCGGTAAACTCATGGAAAAATATAATGTTACAGATACCAGACTGGAAGCCGGAGGCGGTGAATACCCCGGTCAGGATGGCTTCGGCTGGACAAACGGCGTATTTTTAAGGCTCACTGCCATGTACCTGCCGAAGTAATGATTTACCTTCGCAAAAATTTTGCAGTGATGATACGTAGCGTTTTCGCTTTTTTACTGATCGCCACAGGCTTTGCAGCCTGTTCACCCAACAACGTAACAGCAGACAATTCCCTGGAGAAATATTTTAAAGAGAATAATGTTACGGGATGCTGGGGGTTATTCGACAACGGTCAGGGACATTTCACCGTTTCAAATATTTCCCATTTCACAGACAGCACCTATCTCCCTGCCAGCACCTTCAAGATCGTCAACTCGCTTATTGGCCTCGAAAACGGTACAGTACAGGATTCCAGCTCAGTGATCCCGTTCGACAGCACGCGCAGCTATCGCGAAGAATGCAAAGGCGATATGAACATGTACAATGCCTTCCGCCTCAGCTGCCCCAACTGGTACCAGGAGCTCGCAGACCAGATCGGTCAACCCATCATGCAGAAATGGCTCGATACCCTCGGCTACGCTCAACGCAACAAAAGATTTGTCATTGAAAATAACCTGGACACATTCTGGCTCGACAACTCCGCCAAAGTAACCGGCGACGAACAACTCGGCCTGGTGAAAAGATTATACTTCGACCAACTCCCATTCAGCAAAAGGTCCATGCGCATCGTCCGCAATATGATGCTCTGGGAGAACAACAGCAACTACCAGCTCTATTACAAAACAGGCTGGGGAACCGACGAAAACAAGAACCAGATCGGATGGATCATCGGGTGGATCGAAGAGAACAAACACCCTTACTTCTTCTCCCTCCAGGTAAAATCAGCTGACGCCAACATTGATATGAAGGCCGTGCGTATGAATATCCTCAAAGGCATCCTGAAGCAATACGGCTTCATGGAAGGCAAAAAGTAATATTTACGGCACAGTTTTAGCTTTACATTGACAGCAGTTTATCCTATATTACTCCGTGCTCCGATTTGAACATATAAACTATTTGACAGGTCTCTTTGCACTCATTGTGTTAGGAGGCCTGTTTGCATTCGTTCTTTTCTGGAAAAAGCGCACCGTTAAAAAGATCGGTGACCCACTCCTCGTAAAAGAACTGATAAAGAAATATTCGCCATTCAATTTCCTCTTCAAGTTCCTGCTGGTGGTTGTCTGCCTGACCGCCATTATTTTTGGCGCAGCCAACCTGCAAAGGCCAGGTGCCGAAGAAGCAGTATCACGGAAAGGGATAGACGTAATGATCGCCATGGACGTGAGCCGCAGTATGCTGGCAGACGATATCAAGCCCAACAGGCTGGAACGTGCACGCCAGCTCATTTACAAGCTCATCGAAAAATTCCCGGACGATCGTATCGGCCTCGTTGTTTTTGCAGGCCATGCCTACCTGCAGATGCCACTCACCACAGACCATGCAGCTGCCAGGATGTACGTGCAACAAGCCAATCCGGGCATCGTAGCTGCACAGGGCACCGTGATCTCGGAAGCGCTGCGCGTAAGTACCAAAGCTTTCAACAGCAAAGACAGGAAATTCAAATCCATCATCCTCATTACGGATGGTGAAGATCATGATGAACAGGCCATCCCGCTTGCACAACAGATCGCCAGCGAAGGCGTGATGGTGAATACCGTGGGCATCGGTTCCCCGGAAGGCTCTCCCATCCTGGATACCTCCACCCACGATTTCAAGAAAGACGCAAGCGGCAATACCGTTATCTCCAAACTCAACGAAACGGAACTGCAGGCGCTGGCAGGCGCTACCAACGGTATCTATATCCGTTTATCGGAACCGGATCAGGCGGTAGCTGCCCTGGATGCACAGTTGAGCCAGATAGAGAAAACAGCTTCCGGTGATAATACCCTCCGCGAATACACCAGCTATTTCCAGTGGTTCATCGCGCTTGCACTGCTCTTCCTGATCACAGAATTCTTTTATCCTGAACGCAGCTTGTCTTATCATCCTTTCAAAATTTAATTATCTTAGATCAGGCACAATACCTTCATGAAACGCTTCCTCACCATATCAGCCTTTGTGTTTACCAGCACTGCTCTCTTTGCCCAGGCAGAGAATACTGCCCTCAGAAAAGGCAATCAGCTGTATAAAAAAGGAAAGGTGACTGAAGCAGAAGCGGAATTCACCAAAGCAGTGCAGCAAAACCCGGCCAATCCCACTGCCCATTTTAACCTGGGCAATGCACAGTTCCGGAAAAATGCATTCGCCGATGCAGAAAAGGATTTCGCCAACAGCGTGGCCAACAATCCCAATAATGCCGGCCTGCAACAAAAAGCACTCTATAACCAGGGCGTTTCTCTCTCCAAACAAAAGAAACTCCTGGAAAGCATAGACGCCTACAAAAAAGCGCTCCGCCTCAACAATGCCGATGAAGACACCCGCGTGAACCTTCAGAAAGCGCTGGAAGAACTGCGCAAACAACAGCAGTCGCAACAACAGCCCAAAGACCAGCCGCAACAGCAACAAAAAGACAAGCAGCCAAAACCGGAGCCTAAAACCAATAAAAAGCGCCTGGAACAACAACTCAAATCCCTGCAGCAGAAAGAACAGGAGATCCAGGAAAAAGTACAGCAAAACAAGTCCAGAAGCGGCTCCCAGCCTGAAAAAGACTGGTAAAATCCACTCAGGGTGCGCCCCGTCGCTCGCGTCCCAGCGAGTGACTTCTATTTCTTCGCCTCCGGCGAACCCCACCTCCCCGATATCCATTACCTTTGTACCCACAATCTGAAACCTCATGCAGCTGTACTGCGACTCATTGACCGAATACAAGAGAATCAAGACCGTAGAAGTAAAGATCGGCGACCTGTTACTGGGTAACGGACATCCCATCCGTGTACAAACCATGACAACCACCGATACCATGGACACCATCGGTACCGTTGAACAGACCATCCGCTGCATCGAAGCCGGCGCAGAACTGGTGCGCATCACTGCCCCCAGTAAAAAAGAAGCAGAGAACCTCCTCAACATAAAAAATGAATTACGCAAAAGAGGATACAATACTCCGCTCGTTGCAGATATTCACTTCACCCCCAATGCCGCCGAGATCGCAGCACGTATCATCGAGAAAGTGCGCGTAAATCCGGGCAATTATGTTGACAAGAAGAAATTTGAACAGATCGATTACACCGATGCCGAATACGCCGAAGAGATCGATCGTATCCGGGAACGCTTCACCCCGTTGGTGAAGATCTGCAGAGAGTACGGCACTGCCATGCGTATCGGTACCAATCACGGATCTCTCAGCGACCGCATCATGAGCCGCTACGGAGATACTGCCAACGGCATGGTGGAAAGCGCGATGGAATTCCTGCGCATCGCGCGTGCAGAGGATTATCACAATATCATTCTCAGCATGAAGAGCAGCAACCCGCAGGTGATGGTGCAAGCCTACCGTCTGCTGGTGCAAACCATGAACAATGAATTCGGTCTTATCTATCCCTTACACTTAGGAGTAACCGAAGCTGGTGACGGCGAAGATGGCCGTATCAAATCCGCCATCGGTATCGGAACCTTGCTGGAAGATGGCATCGGTGATACCATCCGCGTTTCCCTCACGGAAGACCCCGAATTTGAAATTCCCGTTTGCCAGGACCTGGTAAAGAGATATACAACCGTTCAGCAAAACTCCTTCCCCGTTCCTGAAGTGGAAAAGATCAGTTATGATCCTTTCTCTTACGCACGCAGAGACAGTTTCTCCGTAGACAATATCGGAGGGAAACAGGTACCCGTTGTGATTGCAGACCTCAGCAAACTGGATACCATCACTCCTCAGCACCTGCAAAGCATCGGCTATTTTTACGATGCCGACACAGACAAATGGAATATCAAAGACGCTGCGGCAGATTATGTTTTCACCGGCAACAAAACGCTGGATTTCCACCTGCCCGGTACGCTCAAAGTAATTGTATATCCCGATGCGTTGGCCAATGCCAATGATCCATCCAAATACTTTCCCATTTTCGGCGCTACTGAATTTGCGGATTCTCCCTATCGCAGCCGTCACCTCAATTTTGTGATGGTGGACTGTTATGCCAGGCCCGATCAGACACTGGAAATGCAGCAGTCCGGAACCTGGGCCAATGATGCTTCTGTAGTGCTCTGCTTCAGCAGCACGAGGCAGAACGCCATGCAGGCCGTCCGCAGAATGTTCATGGAACTGCACCAGCAGAATATCAAGAACCCTGTTGTGCTGATCACTGACAGTAATGGTCAAACGCCGGACGAACACCTGATCCATTTTGCCACAGAAACCGGCGCACTCCTGCTGGATGGCATGGGCGATGGTATCTGCCTTGGTTATGGAGCCTCCGCAAAAAGCGAAAGCCTTCAAACCAATGGCCGCACCTACCTACCGGTGAAGGACAGCTATCAGTGGACCAACAATACCGCCTTCTCCATTCTGCAGGCCACCCGTACACGCATCTCTAAAACAGAATATATTTCCTGTCCTTCTTGCGGACGTACCTTGTTTGAGCTCCAGGAAACCACCGCTAAGATCCGTTCAGTGACCAATCACCTCAAAGGGTTGAAGATCGCCATCATGGGTTGTATAGTGAATGGCCCAGGAGAAATGGCCGATGCGGATTTCGGATATGTGGGAAGCGGTCCGGGAAAGATCACGCTGTACAAAGGAAAAGAAGTGGTAAAAAGAAATGTGGACAGCAATATTGCTGTGGAAGAGCTGATCAATTTATTGAAAGAGAACGATGCCTGGGTAGAGCCGGCTTAGTCTGCACCATTTCATTTCGCAGTGCCCAGTCGCGCGCGGCCCCCCCCCGGCGAAGGATTAACCTGCCACCGCCCCCCAAAAACCACCCCACACACCCGGCACAAACATGAACAAGGCGCGCGGCCACC
>NZ_JBQCGW010000281.1:0-5422 GCF_051955275.1 Pseudobacter sp.
GGTATCTGTGCGGAATGGCCGTGTTTTATTACGCAGCAGGTCGCTCAACAAATATGTGATCCCCAGGTTAAGCACGGCGCATAATTTTATGTTCAACAGTCTGCCTGTCTACCAGTTCCTTTGTGAATTACAATGGCAGCAATGTTTCCGTGGACTGTTTTTTGAAGAGAATAACGATGCTGATTTCAATCCGGAAATACGGTACAAACATATCATTGTGCAACGCGCCAGGTGGAAGCTTACAAAAGAGGATCTGAGAGATCTGCCTGCTAACGAGCCTGCGATGCCTTCTTTTATCAGTGATTGGCGGAAGAAAAGAGGATTGCCGCAGCAGTTGTTATTGCTGGATCAGGACAATGAACTGCTGATTGATTGCAGATACCCTGAATCATTCCGCATGCTGGTTGCAGCCATACAAACGAATGGTGAATGCCGGGTGACAGCCTTTCCCGGGAAAGAGGCCATGGGAGCAGTTTCCGGAAGCGAAGGAAATTACTGCAACGAAATATTCATTCCTGTGCTGTTCGGAGAAGCAGCCAGTACGAACCAACCTAAGCCAGCAAGGCAATCCGGTAAAAAAGTGCAGCGGAACTTTCTTCCGGGTGATGAATGGCTTTATTACAAGATCTATTGTGGCACAGTCACTGGCGAGGAGTTGCTGGCAGGACCGTTGAGAAGACTGAGTATCCGTCTTTCATCCAATGGCCTGATCAGCCGGTTCTTCTTTATACGTTATTATGATCCTGAGCCGCATATACGAATCCGCTACCACTTATCCTCTTCCGGAAACATGGCAGATGTCATACAACAGATGAAGGATGCGGTAAAGGATTATGTATCACAAAAACTGGTGACCAGGATTCAAATAGACACCTACAACAGGGAACTGGAGCGCTACGGAGCAGCACTGATCGGGGAAGCCGAACAGATCTTCCATGCAGATAGTGAAGCCGTAATGACAATGTTGCACTGGCTACAGCAAAATGATTCGCTCGCCAATAAATGGCAGTGGGCCATTGCAGGGATTGATCAATACCTGGTTGATTTCGGATATGATCTCAAACAAAAAACATTATTACTGTCGCAGTTACAGCAAGGGTTCCTGCAGGAATTCGGAGGCGGCAAGCCATTGGTATTGCAGCTGAATAACAAGCACAGGGCCTTAAAGCAGGAAATCTCCGCAGTATTCAGTGAAGAACCTTCTTATCTGATTTCAACTGGCAGAAAGATCCTGCAACGCAGGAGCCGTCAACTGAAGCCAGTGGTCCGCAGCATCTGCAGCCATCTCAGCCAGCAGCAGCAAAGCGCGGACGAGTTGCTGGGTAGTTACCTGCATATGTTCATCGACCGCCTTTTTGATACCGATAACAGAAAATATGAACTATTGCTCTATCACCTCCTGCTGAAACATTATACCAGTATTGCAGCGATGCAGCAAAAGCAACAAGTATGAAATTCAAGCACTATCGCCAGCTCGATACTATGGACTGCGGTCCCACATGCCTGCGGATGATCGCAAAATACTATGGTCGGGAATATTCGCTGGAGCATTTGCGCGGACTGAGTTTCATTACCCGTGAAGGCGCCAGCCTGCTGGGGCTGAGCCGCGCTGCGGAATCACTGGGCTTCCGCGCCGTGAACGTCAGCATGGGATTTGAGCAGCTGGATGAAGAAGCCCCCCTGCCCTGCATTTTATTCTGGAGCGATGAGCATTTTGTGGTACTGCCGCCACAGAACTACGACAGCAGTAAAAAGCGTGCAAAGATCCTGGTGGCCGATCCCGCACATGGCATGATGAAACTGGATAAGGAAACATTCCTGCAATGCTGGCTGGGTGACAAGCCGGAAGGATTCGCTCTATTGTTGAAACCTACAGCTGCTTTTTATGATCAGCCGGTTGCCACTGCAAAGCAAGAAGGTTTCCGTTTTTTGTTCAGTTACCTGAAACCTTATAAAAAACGATTGCTCTGGCTGCTGCTTTGTATGCTGGCAGGCAGTTTACTTTCCCTGTTGTTTCCATTCCTCACGCAGTGGCTGGTTGACAGGGGTATCGGGCAGCGCGATATAAAATTCGTATACCTGGTATTGCTGAGTCAGTTGTTGTTGTTTGCAGGAAGCACGGCCATCGAGCTGCTGCGGGGCTGGCTGCTGTTGCATATCAATACAAAAATAAATATCAGTATCCTCTCGGATTTTCTAAAAAAGCTCATGCGGTTGCCCATCCGTTTCTTCGATTCCAAACTGCTGGGCGACCTGATGCAACGGATCAATGATCATACAAGGATCCAGGATTTCCTGACGGGCTCTGCTCTGAATACTTTCTTTTCTTTGCTTAACCTGTTGGTTTTTGCTGTGGTGCTGGGAGTATACAGCCGGAGTATCCTATTGATATTCCTGGTGTTCAGTGTATTCTCCGTAGCCTGGATCACCATCTTTCTGAAACGACGACGGGACCTGGATTACAGGCGCTTCCAGCGTATGAGTGAGAATCAGCACCAGGTGCTGGAACTGATCTCAGGCATGCAGGAAGTGAAGCTGCACAATTGCGAGAACCGGAAACTGCACGAATGGGAACAGAACCAGCAAAAACTGTATGGGATCAGCATCAAGACCCTGGCATTGCAGCAGTATCAACAGCTGGGAAGTACGGGTTTCAATCAATTGAAGAATATCCTCATTTCTTTCCTGGCCGCGCAGGCGGTGATTGCCGGCGAAATGAGCCTGGGCATGATGCTGAGCGTGAGTTATATCACCGGGCAGATGAACGGACCGGTAGAACAGTTAATGACCTTTATCCGCAGCGCACAGGACGCAGGGATCAGCATGGCACGATTGAGCGAGATCCATAACAGGACGAATGAAGAGGATGAACAGATGAATACAGTGTCTCTTTCTCCTGATGCAGGGGCAAATTCCATTGAGCTGAAGGATCTGTCCTTTCAGTATGAAGGCCCATTGCAGGACTGGGTATTAAAAGATATCAGCTTACTGATCCCTGAAGGAAAGGTTACTGCCATTGTTGGCAGCAGCGGCAGCGGTAAAACCACATTGCTGAAATTACTACTGAGGTTCTACGAACCACAGCAAGGCAGGATCTCAGTCGGAGAGACCGATCTCCGCAAGCTCTCCCCTGCCTGGTGGCGCAGCCAGGTGGGCACAGTGATGCAGGATGGTTATATTTTTTCGGATACCATTGCCAGGAATATCGCTGTGAGTGATGAAGTGGTGGATGAAGCAAGGCTGCGTCATGCGGCACGGGTAGCAAATATTCATGGGTTCATTGAAGAACTGCCATCAGGTTACCAGAGTAAGATCGGCGGAACGGGCACCAGCATCAGCGCCGGACAGCAGCAAAGGATCCTGATAGCAAGAGCTGTTTACAAGAATCCGGCGTATTTGTTTTTCGATGAAGCCACCAGTGCGTTGGATGCCAATAATGAGAAAGTGATCATGAGGAATATGGATGAATTTTTCAAAGGGAAAACGGTAGTGGTGATTGCGCACAGGCTGAGCACCGTGCGCAATGCAGACCAGATCATTGTGCTGGAGCAGGGAGAGATAAAGGAAGTGGGTACACATGAAATGTTGACGGCGAGAAGGGGAAATTATTTTGAGCTGGTGAGGAATCAGTTGGAGCTGGGAGCGTGATGTGATCGAACATTCATTTGCCAGTGCCCAGTCGCTCGCGTCCCCGCAAGTGACGTTTATTCCGTCGCCTCCGGTGACACGGTGCCCGCCAGAGGCGAGCAAATATCTGCCACTCGCGGGGACGCGAGCGACTGCACCCTGATTACCGGCAACATGCAGCCACTCTGAATACAAAAAAATGTGCTACTGCCTGGATTCTGAATAAGAAATTGGTTTCCCGGTTACCTGCTGCACCAGCTGAATGAACTCCTTTCTGTACCCATCAGCATCCTTTCCAACAGCACCTTTCGCCAGTGTCAAAACCTGCTTCAAACTCGACTGCTGTGCGTATTCGCTTTTCCGCAGGATCATTCCAAACTCGGCCACCGCGGCGGACCAGCGGAAATTCTCCGATTCATTCTTTCCCATTTCGTCTTTTACCGCAAAGCTTATTTCCTGGCTTTTATCTTCTGCCGGTTTCTTATAACGAAGCTTTACAGTGACCAGTTCATTGGAATTACTGCTGTTCTTTGATTTATTGTTCTGGTATTTCAGCTTGTCGGGGATGGGGAAATCAGTATTCACTCCTGCCGGAATGATCTCGTATAATGCAGTAACAGTATGTCCTGCGCCGAGCTCACCGGCATCTTTCTTATCATTTTTGAAATCCTCCGCGCGCAGCATCCGGTTCTCATAACCGATCAACCGGTATCCTTTTACCTTGGCAGGATTGAATTCAAGTTGCAGCTTCACATCCTTTGCGATGGTGAAGAGTGTGCTGCCGAATTCCTTCACCAGCACTTTACGCGCCTCACTGATATTATCGATATAAGCATAGTTTCCATTTCCTTTGTCTGCCAGGATTTCCATTTTGGAGTCCTTGTAATTACCCATACCAAAACCAAGCACGGTGAGGAAGATACCATCCTGTCTTTTCTCTTCAATGAGCCTTTGCATGCTGCTATTATCCGATACGCCCACATTGAAATCTCCATCGGTAGCCAGGATCACGCGGTTATTGCCACCTTCTCTGAAATACTTTTTCGCAGTTGCATATGCCAGTTGAATGCCTGCGCCGCCTGCTGTGGAGCCGCCGGCCTGGAGTTTATCCAGGGCCTCCAGGATCTTCATCTTTTCATTGCCGGATGTGGGTTCAAGCACCAGCCCTGCTGCACCTGCATACACCACTATAGCTATATGATCCTGTGGACGAAGCTGATCGATCAGCAACCTGAATGAGGATTTCAGCAAAGGCAGCTTGTTGGGATCTTCCATGGAACCTGATACATCGATCAGGAAAACCAGGTTGGATGCGGGCAGATCGGCTGCATCCATTTTAATTCCCTGGAGGCCAATATGTAATAATTTATGTTTGGGATTCCAGGGCGCTGCGCCCAGCTCGGTGATCACAGAGAAAGGAATATTGTCCGTTGGTTGCGGATAATCATAATCGAAATAATTGATCATTTCTTCTATCCGGATAGCGTCTTTAGGAGGTGTGCTGCCCTGCGTGATGAACCGCCTGATATTACTGTAACTGGCTGCATCCACGTCTATGGAGAATGTGGAGAGCGGGCTATGGAAAGGACTCTGGAAGCCGGTTTCGTTGATGGCATCATATTCTTCAGTATTTGATTCGTCTTCCTGATAATTCAGGGATACTGTAGAGCCGTCGGCAAGCATCAGGGAAGCGGTGTTATTCTGAGGCCGGCTTATACTCACTCCATTAATTACAGCAGCAGAACCTGTAACAACCTGTTTTCTGGCCTTGCTATATCCCATTACCACCACCTCC
>NZ_JBQCGW010000282.1:0-13078 GCF_051955275.1 Pseudobacter sp.
AGCTTTCCATTGTCGAGCGATAAGGCAGCATAGAGTTTTGCATTCGGGCTGGTAAGCCAGAGTACAGGACCATTGGCCCAAAGCAGTCTGGTCAGGGATAAAAAGACTATGGTAAGCAATACACGCATAATAGAATCAGCTTTCAAATTTAGTCAGGGCAATAGTTTGAGCGAAACACCCAAACAACAAAATTGGGTTGGGAACATTCCCAAGTCATGGGAATGTTCCCAAATTTCACAGGGTTGGCAGATTGAATCAGAGGGGTTTTCCATTCATCAATATTTTACCCAGCCAGATGGCGGTCTGGTTGTACCGCTCAGGGTTGGCATCGATATCTGTCAGTTGTTTATCTCCGAGAATAGCGCGTTTATCTGCTTTCTCCGGGGAGATGGTAATGGTTACGGTATGTTCACCCGGTATTAGTTTGATGCAGTCAAACTGGCCACGGTAGCGGTTGTTGCAGAAATTATTGAAGCGGTTCAGCAAAGGTGTGCCTTCTTCAGTGACGGTTGACACGCGGGTACCTGGCTTTACAGCTGATAAATGTACAGGTTTCCCGTCCACTTCAATACTGAGTTGTCCTGCTTCGGGGCCACCGATATCAAACAGGCCGAACATATTTCCATTGAACCTGAAAGTAAAGCTGGAACCGGGTTCTGTGGCTTTCATGATATATGGGAACCAGCCTTTGAATTGTTTGAAAGAGGTCTGATCAGCAGGATCGATCTTCTCCCAGCCGTTGCTGAATGCAGCCACAGCTTCCGGTGCATACATGCGGGCATCTTCCCAGTTATCCGCAATCAGGGCAACAGGTAATTCATGTTTTTGAACGGTGGCTTTTGCTTTCATGGCTTCAAAGCTGCGCGCAATAGCACCCGCATAGAGATCACCGCCTTCCGTCAATGGATGGATCCCATCATTGGAGAAAACGATCTTGCCGGGAATGGATTTGCTGTCGGATTTCCAGACCAGCTTTGCTTCCTGTTCAAGCATGGCAGGCTGCATCCCCATATGGATCGATGGTATTTTGTAATGGTCCGCAATGGCTTCAAAGCCTGCGATATTCTCAGGGACCTTTCCAGCGGCATAGATCGCCGACTGCCCGTTGAATAAAGTATACAGCAGCGCAATATCAATGGCAGGATCAAACTGCCTGATCTGCCTGATCATACCTTCCAGCCCATCCCGGTAAGCGCCATTCACGGCAAACTCAATGAAGATCAGATCAGGATGATATTGCAGCAGTTGTTCGTGTAATCGGCAAGCTCCCAGATCGGTGCCGGTGCCTGATACGCCTGCATTGATAGCTTTCATAGCAACTTTTGGAAACATAGATTGGATATACCTGGCAGAACTGGCACGGTAACCGTGGACTGACTGCGTGATACTTCCACCGATATAGCCAATCGTTACCGGTTTCTTTGCTTTTGCTTTGGCAAAGAAATTGGGAAGGCCATCCCGCTGCTTACATTCTTTGGCATTATCAAAGTCCATCGGTTTGATCACCTTCGCATCTTTGGTGGCCGGATCAAAAAAGAGGGCTGATGCGCCGGATTGAGATGCAGCGATCAGTTTATCCCTGTCCGCATCGGATTTGCTGGTCTGCGCGCAAGCTGCCGCAGGGATCAACAAAAGCATCAATATGAAGTGATATGTACGCATGTTGTTTCTCTTTCTTTCGCAGTGCCGGGTCGCTCGCGTCCCCGAGTAAATGCAACTGACCTTTATTCAAACTCTATACTGGCTTTTGTTACTTTTCCATCAGCGCCTGTAACCTGCAACTCGCCTTTTAACGGTTTGTCAGTTGGAAGTTTATAAACACTCCACTCGTAGGGATATTCGTTCTTCATTATATTCTCTCCGTTCAGGCTAACCCTAATGCTTGCGCCTGTTACGGGTGCGGATTCCAGGTATCCATAAATGGAATCCCATCCGAACGGTGAACGGATCCGGAACACATAACACTTACCCCACTCAGCTCCCAGGTCGATCACCTTCATTCCATTTTTAACCGCGGTGTGCTTTGCAGGTTTGGCTGCTGTTGTCAATGGAACGGATACCGCCAGCATGCCTTTGGCCGGAACTGAAACTGTCAGTTTCCTGTTGCTCAATGCTGCTTTGGATTGTTTGCTTCCTTCAATATTATTAATAGTAACAGCAGCTGCATCTGCTACCGGTACTTCAGCGCCCACAGATACATTTGCTAATTGGTCAGCATCGGATTCATTCAGCAACAGCATCCAGAATTTGTCATTTGAAGTGGCTGTTACATAATTCAGTTCAGGCTTATCGATTTTCACCAATCCCTGCTTCATCCAGAGACTGACATTCTTGTCTCCAAAAACAGTTCCCTTGCCACCACCGAATATGCGGTTGTTGAACCACACAAAACCATCCTGCTTACCATAAGGGAAATTCACTTTCCCATTTGACTTCCTGATAGCTTCCGTAATGATATAATCAAGGGTAAAACTTAAATGCGGAGGAATATGGTGATAATAGATGGAGCTCACATCAGGCCCTTTGTAAGGAAAATCAGGCTGCATCGGGATATCCGTAAAACCTGAACCATAGTAGCCCGGATAGTTGGTGAACCTGCCGATCACTGCATTGCGTGCATAGGTCAGGAAGATCTTCTTCTGACTGTACTGGTTAAGCCTCAACAGATGTGGCGCCCAGCTGCTCATGAATACAGGCCTTACTATCTTACCTGCATCGAAATAAGTGAAGGGTTGCTCAAACCCAAGCCCTGTAGGCGATACCAGCCACTGCGGCACCTGCTTCTCCGGCGCATCACCCTTTACACGGGGAAAACCAAGGCGGTATTTCTTATCGCCCTTCCACCACAATGTGATATTGCCTTCAAAATGATTACCCGGATGAATGGTCTGCATTGAATCCTTCACCTGCGGATAAGATCTGATACCCGCCACTGTATGATACGCTGAATATTCAGCAGCATCCAGGAACCGCTTTTCTTTAGTGGCTTCGTAGAGATCTATCAGATCCCACCAGTAAGCATAAAAAGAAGTATTGTAAAATGGCTCTCTTGATAATGGTTTGGTGATATGCCCATTCACCTGCAATGCGATGAATTCGTCAGCACTTGCCATAGCCTTTGTCAGCCATTGCTTATCGCCTGTAAGCCTGTACGCAGCAAGCTGCTGCGTATAAACCGGCACTTCCACTGAGTAGCCTTTAGCCGGACGGATATTTCCACCAGGCAATGCAATTTCTTTCAGCCAGGGATTGGATTCACCCAGCAACAGGTTCAGCCCTTCATAATAGTTTGTTGTAAACTGCGAGCCGAACGGGCTCAGCTGCAAAGATTTCTTATCACTGTTGAAAGGCGTTCCAGACACCGCTTTGGCCCAGCGGAAACCGCTGCGTGACAAAGTGTATTCAATAGTTGGTAATGCGCGTTTGATATAAAAGTCTTCATCGCGGCTCATCACAGCCACAGATACCATCGTAAGCGGAGAGGAATGCACCACGGTTGGCACTACTGCAGGATTCGCTTCGATATCATAGAATCCCTTCAGTGCGGGGTCCCATCCACCGGAAACATCATTCTTCATCAGCTCCACGATATTGAAGGCCGCATCGGTCAGTGAAGTATTTACCTGTTCCCGATAATCGGTTACTTTATAGATACTGTCCGAAACATAGGCCAGCACATCGTTCCATCCGGTTGTGAAGGCACCTACAGCAAATTCTCTCTGAATGGTTTCACCGGCAGTAAGTTTTGAATCCGGCAATCCGAGCACGGGTGCAAAAGCAACCGGCTGTACCCTGTTGGCTTCATTCTTAATGGAAAAACCCATCGGACTGTTGGCACTTCCCCAGTCGTCCGACTTAAAGCTGCGCGCCAGCGCACTGGTGAACGTGCTGAACAATCCCAGCTCTGTTCTCATCTCCGCTATGCTCACGGGTTGCGGCATCATGCCGGATGGCAGCATCACGGGCTGAGGAGACAAGCGCTGGTACTGGAACATCGGAGGCAGCAGGATATTGGTGGCGCTGTCTGGCGCGATGCTCTGAAAGGCAGCAACACCCATACTGTAATACCCATCGATATTTGGCCTGAACCGAAGGCTCAGTTCCATATGCTTTGCACCCGGGGTTAAAGTCCAGATACCTTTCAGCAACTGTTCTCCGGCTACTGTATACGTTACTTCGATGCTGTTATCATTCAGTTGTTTTGCATCTATTGGTATGGCTTCGCTCACCTTGCCTGCAAAGAATGGATTGAGAATGATATCTGTTTCCAGGATGGAGTATTTCCTGCCGTTGTTCTCGAAAGAGGTCAATCCCACAGAACCGTTCCAGGAGGGAAAGAAATTACCGAAACCGAGTTGCGGATTATCTGAACGGATGATATATACTTTATGGTCTTCACGTTTTGGATCAAGACTGGCCCATTTTCCCTGCATCCTGATATCGGTTTTAGCAACCAGTCTTTTTTCTTCACTGCCGGAAGCCTGCATGAAACGCATACGCAGCTGATCGTTCTGGATCATGGCAACCGGTGGCCTGGCTCCATTGGCCATGGCTTTGGAAAGATTGGGAAATTCCACCGGCGTTGGCTTTACTGAAACAGGCTTGATCCTTAAGGGAACCAATGCAGCAAGAGCCTGTGTATTGGGATCAAAACCATCGTTGTCAGTCAACAGAATAGCGTCGCAGCGGCCGAAGTTACCACGACTATCATTCAGTCTCAGCACAGCATTACCAGCGGGCAGTTTTGCTGTTCCGATCTTTTCCCAGTAAAACCCCGGCTTTCCGTGTTTGCCTGCTTCCTGTGTCATCGGCTGATCATTCACCTGCAGACTGAAGAGGCGGGTGCCGGGCCTGTCATTAGGATAATCAGCTGCACGGACCCATACCTGGTAAGTAGCAGCTTGTTTAATTGCAACAACAGTCAATGCATCCACCGCTTTTGTTTTGCCGGACATCACGCGAAGGATCCCGTTATTGAAATATCCTTTTCCGCCCTCACGTTCTACCACCCATCCTCCTTTGAACTGGAAATCTTCCGCTTCAACCAAATGAGTTTGCTGCTGAGCCTTCGTCAGAACGGAAGTCAGCATGCAACAGGAAAGGAACAAACCGGAGAGCTTGTACATAATCTAATTTTATAGGGTGTTTACACAGGGGTTATCAGTAACTGATCTCTACCACACGGATTCCATAGGCAGGGATCGATAATGACCAATTATTGCCGGCTGAAAGCCGGGTTTTCCTACCGTCTGCAATCAGGTGCACGGCTGCAGGATTTACAGTACTATTGTCAATGATCTTACTGTAGTCGATCGCTACAGTTGTGTTCAGCACTTCATCATCGTTATTGAGCAATAGCAGGAATAATTTCTTTTTCTCTTTATTGATGGCTCCGAAATAATCCAGGTATGGGCTTTCTGTCTTCAGCATGCCCATTTTCAACAGGAGATCGGCAGATTGTCCGTAGACCGATCCCGGTTTGAATCCATAACTCTGATGAGGTCCTACTTTGGGCGTTATCCATCCCCTCGGAAAACTGATCTGTTGACTGGAGCGAAGTGATGCCTCAGACAACAGGTAATCCGTGATCCATCCTATCTGCCACCAGGCATGGTGCGGATAAGGGCCTGCTCCCCTGTTCATCACATCCCAGTAATAACTGGCAACGCTGGTACTGGAATCCACAAAAGCATCACGGCCCAAGGCCGCAGTGCGGGCCATGTTCAGGAAGAGAGAATCTTTTGTGAGCGCAAACATCCGCACGAACATACCGGCATGACTTGCCAGTAAGATCGGTCCGCGCAAAGTAGCAGAACCGAAACTGCCACCATGTTCAAAGCTCAGCCCCACCTGGCTGATCTCCCAATCCTCGCGACTTACACCACGCACTGTTTTAGGAGCTTTGGTAGGGATGGGATGCGTGTAAACAGAAGTGGTGTACAATTTAGCGGTAGTGATAGCGGCCTGCAGGTGCTTTGGATCTTTGGTGATATCATACAGGTCCAGCAATGCCTGTGCGCTCTGACCTGTTGCAAAATCAGGTGCAAAGCGGGTATCGCCACACACACCGGTGAAGTGGCCTTTGTTCACTGCATTGGTGATATACCATTGTGCCCCTTTGATGGCGGCAGTCAAATACTTTTTATCTCCCAGTAATTTGTAAGCGATCAAAAGACCATAGAATGTCGGGCGCAGATCTTCAATATCCGTGAACATCGGTTTTTGTGTGGCATGATCATACGCTACCACCCATTTACCTTCCGGGCTCATCCAGTTGAGCAGCCTGTCAGCTGCCATGCGCACTTCATTACGCATGGCGGAATCGGCCGGGTTGAACAACAGGATATTTCCTGCATCCATCAATACATAATAAGTAGTGCCGATGGGTTCCACATAAGGTCCCCACTCTTCTGTAAATTTCTTTTTTGTTGGCAGGTAATATTGTCCTGCAGCCGAACCATAAAAGAAGCCTGCCGCCGTATCCTGCTGCGTCAGCTTGAAATTCCTGGCGTAAGGCAACCTGGTTGTTTTCAGTACAGTGTCATTGGTGATGCGGGCCAGCATCCACATGGCGCCGTAGTCCGCATTCTTGATGGCCTGCCCATCTCCTCCGTAAACACCACCCCGGTAATCCTGTGCTCCTATCTTTAATCCGCGATATTCTTCCGTTCTCCATTTAGAGGTACTGTCGTCTATCACATACTGATGCATGTTCTGAATGCGGCTGGTCAGGGATTGTTTTGTTTGTTTGAGCGCCAGAAAATCTTTGAGCCTGTAAATATCACTGGCTGCATGTTTGTAAACAGAAAACCAGTTGGCGGCGCGTATAGTATAACGGAAAGAAAAAATCACCTTCTCTCCCTGCTTCAGCCAGGAGCCTTTTTCACCCAGGATCGGGTGCCAGGCCACGGGCGTCAGTTGCGCATCCCTGTTCATCACAGACAAACCCAGCTGCCAGTCATTCTGAGTGCTGTGGTCGGATTCCCAGGGATCACGACTGGTACCTGGAGCCGGTATAACGGCCATGGTCACTCCGCTTTTGTTGCTCACGAGTGGGGATAAGGTAGATGCGGTGCGCTCGCGGGTAACCACCGGCAATGCGGGGATACCCTGACCATATCCATATGCTTTCACTAAACTCTTTTCAATGGAATTTCCCTGGAAATGACCGGGTACCATAGCCCAGCCCAGGTCCTTCTTTTCAACAACAGCCAGTGATGGAGATGAAAGAGAAAAGTAACCATCCTGTTTGGCAGTCAATACCAGCTCAACCAGAACATCTCCTTCGTATCCCGGGTCCATGCGCCAGGTAGCTGATACAGATGCTTTATCAAGCTCCTGTGTGAACAGCAATCCATTGGTATTTTTTTGTACACCTGACGGATAGAAGCGGATAGCCTCACCGGCTGTATTCAGTGCCGCAGGCAATAAGGTATGCTTCCATGGCGGAAGGATGTAACGATACTGCGGTTCGGGAATATCAATGAGATTTCCTTTTTCGTCATATACTTTGGCGGGAACAGTATCCGGCTTCGATGCGGAATAGAGGAACATGTATTCACCGCTTACGCCGGGCAGGGAAGTCCATTTACCATTTTGTTTCAGCATCAGTTGCTGCAGCTGCCATCCATTGCCGGTTTTGTTCCATTGCAGCTGAAGCGAAGACGAGCTCAGCTTTGCTTTTGTACCGGCAGCCTGCTGTGCATTTGCAGTTGCTGTAAAAAGCATCGCTGCACTCACTGCTGCAATATATATGTTACGGATCAGCATCATCTGTGAATTTAATGTACGGTCTCAGGTTCCAGCTTCACTTTGCGGGAAGCCATAAAGGGTATGATGGCGCTCAGCAGGATCAGTACGGCAATACCCGCTACCATGGCGGACCCTGCAGTAGTGAGCAAGCTCAGTACAAACATCAGCACGGCAATAAAGGCCAGTGCAAAGGCAATCACACGCAGACCGAACCTGTTCTGCTTTTTGATCTCGAATGCTTCCTCTTCGTTCATCTGCAAGGCAGACTCCTTACGCTTCGCTTTACTTACCTGGAAGGCATTGTATTCAGGACTGTTTTGTTTTTTACTGATCACCCATTCATAAATGGCCAGCATCAGGAATGGCAATCCCACACCGAGCAACATCTCATTACTGCGGCTCAGTTTGAAGCCCATACTGAGCGGAAGCAGCATTTTAAAAACCAGGTTCACTCCCAGGCTCACCAGGGTAATCACCAGGGTTGCCCTGCCCGTCAGCTTTTTGGAAAACAATGCCCAGATAGGAGGCGCCAGCAAAGGGCCACCGGTAATGGCGCCGATGCTCAATGTGAATTCCACAATACCTCCGATATAGGGAACAATGAGAGCAATACCGATCATTCCAAGTCCGAACAACCAGGAAGAGATCCTTGCCACACGCATGAGTTTCCGGTCCGATGCTTTCGGATTGATACTGCCTTTGTAAATATCATTGGTGAACACCGCCGACACCACATTCAGCGCCGTGTTGGCGGAGGCGGAAGTGGAGAAATACATTCCGGTCAGGATCAGCCCCATCAAACCCGCCGGCAACACATGCTTGCAGATCATCAGATAGGCGTTCTCCGTATCCAGTCCCACCAGTGAAGGGTTGATGGTCTTGTACACCATTGGCGGCAGCATCCACAAAATCGGACTGATGATATACAGTCCTGCAAACAGGTAGGCCACTTTGGAAGCCGACTTTGGCGTGTCCACGCTGGTATAGCGTTGCACGAAAGTCCAGTTACCCCCGATATAAAAAATATGATACAATGCAAATGCTATAATGAACCCCCATGTGAATTCTCCGTTCACCACATTGAAGAATCTTTCAGGAGCCACTTCCAGAAACTTCTCTACACCACCTGCTGCATTAAATGCCAGCGGCATGATGATGAGGATAGCTGCTGTGAGGATCACAAACTGTAAAATGTCCGTTACCATTACGGCCCAGAGCCCTCCCACCGCGGTGTACGCGATCATGAAGAGCCCCAGTACAATAGTAGTTGGAAGCAAAGGAAAGCCCAGTGAGGATCCTACGAGCTTTGCCACAGAATACAATACGGAGCCTTTGATGAACAGGGACACCAGCATGAAGATGTAGATATAACTTTTCTGTACATCCACTCCCAGCCTTTCGCGGATGAACTCCGCAGCGGTGAGATTGCCGGTGGCTTTCCATCTTGGCGCCAGGTACAGACCAGTTACCAGGCCGCCGATACACATGGTCCACTGAATGGTAATTGCCACCCAGCCATGCTGGTAGGCAATCGATCCCCAGGCCACGAAAGTGCCTGCCGAGAAAAAGCTCATGAAGAGCGAGAGGCCACCGATGGTCCAGGGTACTGCTTCACCGCCGGCAAAAAAAGATTTCAGGTTCCTGCCGGTACGGGCAAACAGGAACCCGATCATCATGATGAATACTGAGAATACGATTATGACGGCGGTATCTATTGCAGTGCTCATAGTGTAATCGGAATATACTGCTCTTGACTTAAGGCGTAATAGTGATAGTGATTTCCTTCACTGTGCGTTCCGGAACATTCTCATAAGAAGCGTTGGATGCTTCAAAGATCACTTTGTAAGTACCAGGCTTATTGTACAGGTCAAGGGCCGCTACATAACGTGTAAGGTTGGTTGTGATATTCTTGATGGGAATGCCTTTATCCGGAGTGGCGATATTGGGATTGAATGTTTTGGAAAGCACCCAATCCTCATCCATGGCCGTGGGTGAGCCCACCATCAGGAGCTGCGCGCTGGTGATCACCCATGAGGTACCAGTTGGAGTTTCCATGCTCACAGCCTTCCATGCACCGGAAGCCATATTGGCCAGCAGTGTAGTGGTGCCATCAGGCTCCACGTTTTCCATATTGAATGTACGTACCACCCAACGGTTCTGCTGAGCCTGGAGCGTAGTGTTCAGATACCTGAATGCAATGGTGGCCGATCTGTTATCTGTTGTAAATTCAGAGAGATCCACTGTACCGGAAGGCACATTGTCCAATCCCTGAGAAAGCGTAACCCTGTCTGTAATATCAGTCCAGGTGGCTCCATTGATACCTGCTGCATCGTAAACTCCTTTGAAATTACTGGATACCAGTACCTGGAAGTTGTTCTTCGGCCCCCATGACTGGAACGTTGTGAACCGCATCATCAGCTTATTGCCCGTGCTGAATGTTCTGTTCCTGTATTCGTAAACACGACCGGCAGTACCGGGCCAGAACACAATATTCTGGGGATTTCCTTTGAAATTGAAAATAATGGAATCACCCATTTTAAAGGTAGAGCCATTGGCTGTGACTTCAAAATCAGGTGTACCTACTTCATCCCTTTTGGAGCAGGATGCAAGCAGTAACGTTATGATACTATAATAAAGAATTTTGTTCATGAGCTTGTTGTTGGAATTACTGAATAGGGTTTACCAACCGGGGTTTTGTGAAACATATGGATTCACGGCAATTTCTGTATTGGGTATGGGGAACAATATGCTCCTGGCAGTTACCCTTTGCGCCTGTTTGATGGCGGCATCGGATAAATTGGATGGCATGCTGGTCTGGTAAGTGCTCACCTGCTGTTGCATGGTGGTTACGTAGATCCCCCAGCGGATCAGATCATGTTTGCGCAATCCTTCATAACTCAGTTCGCGCAGGCGCTCCAGTTTGATGGCTTCCTGAAAATCCTGTGTGGCAATGCCCAGCGGGATGTCTATATCAGTATCAGCTGTTTCAACAGGTTTGCCAAACCCTCTTCTTCTCACCTGGTTCACATATTCGATAGCAGTAGCTGTAGCGCCGCCGATATGGCTCTCCGCTTCTGCATACATCAGCAGCACATCAGCGTACCTGAGCATGGGGAAATTGATATTGGTGAAATCCTGGTCCTTTGGTGTGGTCACTTCATATTCCCTTCTGTATTTTCCTACACTGCGCTCATAGATCTGGGTACTCGTCCAGTCAGTTCTTTTCACCACCGCTCTCGGGCTGCTGCCACTCACCACGGCAAAGCGGTAAGGCGCTACGGTCCAGTCGCGGCGACGGTCATTCGCCTCATAGCTGTTATACACTTTGGCAGTGACATGCACGTGATCATAGGCGAAACCGGTATCCAGGTTCGGACAGAAAATGCCCATCCATGAACCTACATAGCCTCCTTCACGAACAACGCCCTGGTTGTTTCCGAAATACTCTACTTCCCAGATGCTCTCTTTGATATCATATTTGTCCTGGCTAAGGTTGATGAAGATCTGAGAGAAGCTGGGGTTCAGTGCATGTATCTTTGAGTCGATCACTTTCTGCGCGTAGGTTTTCGCTTCAGCATATTTGGATTCATCTTTCAGCGGCTCCCCTGCCATGGTGAGGAACACTCTCGCGAGCACACCCTGCACAGCAGATTTTGTAATGCGTCCACTGTAGCCGTATGCAGTGATATCTTTCACCAGGCCTTCAGCTTCTTTCATATCCTTCACAATCTGCGCATACACTTCGGCCAGTGGTGTACGGGTGATATTCGGTTCCAGGGGTGATTTGGTGCTGGTCAGTTTGAGTGGAACAGCGCCCCAGTTATCGGCGAGTACAAAATAGTAGAAGCCCCGCAGGAAGAGCGCCTGTCCTTTTATTTCATTCTTTGCACTGTCCGGTACTTCTGCGCCACCGATATAATCCAGCAGCATATTGGCTCGTTCGATGCCAACATAGAGCGCTTCCCAACAACGGTTGAGCTCCAGCATGCTTGCGTCCAGCGTGTTGGACATATATCCTGTGGGCTGATTCTTGAGATAGAACTCATCGCTGAAAGCGAGGAATCCATAGAGGGCAGATCCGTAAGTACGGCGGTCGCCCAGGCGATCGTATACTGCAGAGAGTGCTCTGTCAAGATCACTCTGTGTTTTGTAATAGGTTTCCGGGGTGATGGAATCCACCGGTTTGGTATCGAGGAATTTGTTACAGGAGCCGAACAGCAGCACAATTGTGAAAGTTGTGAGCAAGAGGCTGCCTGCAGTGATTGCCTGCCTGAAACCGGAGACCGGTTTGCGGTTGATGCTTGTAATTGCAGGTTGCGCGGTCATATTCGAAGCAATTTAAATCGTTAGAAAGTTACGTTTACACCCAGTGTCATTGTTCTGGCTTTGGGATAGGCTGACCAGTCGAAGCTTGGCGTGAGCGGAGAGTTCCTTACAGAAACTTCCGGATCCACTCCTGTGTAGTTGGTCCAGGTAACCAGGTTCTGTGCAGCGCCAAACACGCGTATGCTCTTGATCCTGATCCGCTTCAGCACGTTGGCAGGAAGGGTGTATCCGAGTGCCACTGTTTTCAGTCGCAGGAAAGAACCATCTTCAATCACACGGCTGCTGTAAACGTTGGGACTGGTTACGCCGGCAACGGGCAGGTCAGCATTCGGATTATCGGGTCTCCACCTGTTTTCCATCGACTTGAACTGGTTCAGGAAAGGCCTTCCTTCCATGCCTTCAAACACCAGGCGGTTGGCGTTCAGCACATCATTGCCATATGACCACTGGAAGAATACGCTCAGATCGAAATTGTGATACCTGAAATTATTGGTGAAACCACCAATATGCTTCGGCATCGGGTTACCGATAATGGTCTGGTCGTTTGCATCCACCACTCCATCACCATTGATATCTTTATATTTTACAAAACCAGGTTTGATGGCTGATCTGTCCTGACCGTTGTTCACCACATTTTCTTTCAACTGATAAGTACCATTGGGAAGTACATTGAAATCTTCGATCTGGTACAATCCGTCGTTGATAAAGCCGAGGTACATAGCCACTGGCATACCGGGCTTGGCCATATAAGGAAGACCATTGTTGAAGTTATCATTCCATCCCTGAACGCGTGTAGTGATGCTGGGTTGATCGTAGTTCAGTTCAAGGATCTTATTGCGGTTGAAGGCGATATTGAAGTTGGTGCTCCAGGTGAAATTTTTATTATCGATGTTCACCGTGTTCAGGGTGAACTCCAGACCAGAGTTTGACACTTTACCGATATTCTTGTAACCAGTGAGGTAACCGGTGCTTGCTGCGAGGTTGGCGAGCAGCAGCAGAT
>NZ_JBQCGW010000283.1:0-8150 GCF_051955275.1 Pseudobacter sp.
AAACAGGAAATCTCTCCTTCAAGTAACCTATGGTCTTCAGCTTCCCAGAAAATCTGTTCGGCCTCTGTCCTGGGAATGGAGGGGTTTTTATAAATCTGCAGTTTGATCTGTTCTTCCTGGTCTATCAGCGTAGTTCGTCCTTTAGTATAATTGAGGAGATCGCATACATCATAATGGTCTGTTTGGGTTTTGCCGTATTCCAGCATCAGTTTGATGGATACGGGAAGCTGGTTGCCGATATCCTTGCCTATATTTCTTTTTCGGGCTGCATTATTGAAAAAACGGATGAATCTGATCACCAGGTCTTCATTCCTGCATTTTGAGACAGACAGAAAAGCCAATACAGGAAGTACTCTCAGGTAGAACGCTTGTCTTTTTTCGAAAACCGTCGGCGGGTTTGTAATATAGTTTTCGTTTTTATCCTGTTCCCGGAAAAAATTGCGTATTGCTTCAGAGTTGACCATCCATACATACGCCTCGTAAAAAACTTCAAGTTCTTCAATCGTTTGTGGTAATTTCTCAAAATAAGCGTCCCTTTCTGTCTTGCCACTCGAAAAAGCACTGATCTTTTCGTTGGTTTCAGCATTCTGGCTCATCCAAAGTATCTGAACCATCCGTAAAAAGTCGTTAAAGCCAGGGTCTGCATCTTTTTCGTTGCCTTTATGCTTCCAGAAGAAGTCCTGCCAATGTTCCCATTTTGTGCCCCCGAAATCTTTATCTTCAGTTTTAGCTAAAAATTTCGCTTTCAGGGTTTCGTTTACTTCAAGTTGCCTTCCACGGGAGTTCATATAGATGTAAAGTTCTTCTCCCTGGCGTACCTCCTCGATATCAAAATATGATACCACCACTTCATGTTCAATGAACCGGGCAAATTTAACGGGTTCCTGTAGGTGTTTGTGAAGCCAATGATGAATTTCTTCAAAGTTGTTGGCGATGTTCTGGATGCTCTGATCGTATTCATATTCCTTATGATACCAGACCTGGTCTCGTATGGAGAATTCTTTACCGGGATTTTCATGGCAGTGAGAGGTTAGTTTCTGAATGAAGTCATGACTGGACTGCCTGACCTTGTAATCCAGTTTTGGCATGCCTTCCAGACATAGGTAGTCTGGAGTTTTTTTTCCTGCTTTATGATAACATGCCAGCAATAATAAATATAAAGAAGTGATCCGTTGTTGTCCGTCTATAAGGAAATATTTGTATAGGAAATCTGAATGGTTGTAGGCATATATGAATCCAAGGTATGGCTTGTCTTCTTTCGACCCTGAGAAACCTTCGTGAAAATAATCCAGGAGGCTGGTTATGTCATCAGGTTGCCATACATAATCGCGCTGGATTTCAGGCACAACAAATTGTTCGAGGTTGCGGTATTCAAATAGTTCTATGAGTGAATAGCTATCTGTTTTCATGGGATATTGAGGTATTCGGTGATTGTTTTTATTTGTCTGATTATGTATTTTTCATGATCAAGAATATCTTTTTTTGACCAGGTATGTAAGCCGGTATCTCCAGAAAGCAATAGTTTGCTGAATACATCATAAGTGTGAAACGGAACAAATTTTCCCTTGCTTACTTTGTCTACCAGTTTCTTTCTTTTTTCATTGAAGTATTTGTTGGAGAGTCCTGAGTTCATATTTTTTTCCAATAGAGATAGGTTTCCGATCCTGTGCAGGTCCGGGGCGGCATTACTGCCCAGTAATGTGCTTAAGAGTTCTTTTTCCTGTTTGTTGATACTGCATTCCGAGGTGGCTGTCATGATCTTATTGTATAAATCAGACAAACCTTCTCTTGAGAGGGAGGGATCGTCGTTCAGCTTCCTGGGATCAATATCAATGATCTCCCGGATAATATTCAGATCTTCTTCCGAAAGATTGTCTAATCCACTCAATTCTTTGGCATTTTGCGGAAAAATATGTTCAAGACTCCAACTGTCATCTGCAATTTTACTGAAATCATATACAGCTGCCTGTCTACCGTTCAGTGGAAAGAATTTAGATACATCCAGAAGCAGGAATATGTTGAATATTTCCTTAAAATGGTCTTCGTAATTCAGTTCTTTGCTGAGGTTGCCATGTTGATCAAGTGGCAGTAATTGTTTAGCATGAAATTTAAGCGATTTGACGATGCCTGTCCGGGTGCCAATGGACCGCAGCTCCTGCCAGATTGTTCCATTAAAGGAAGATTTCCAGGCGTGGATCACAAACCCAAGCAGATTTGCTATTTCAGGCTCACTGTACCAGTCGTTCAACAACATTTTCGTATCCCTGATATTATTGAAAATGCCGGAAGCGGTTAATTGTTTTTGCCCGAACTTCTCATCCAGGTAGTCAAATATCGGGTGTCCTTCCTGCCTTGGGATTTCCGGATAGGCCAGTTTGATCAGCCAGGTTAGCCTGGTATCATTCTTGTCTGGTTTGAAAAAGGCGCGAATTTTGGTTTGATTGGCCCATGCTGCCAGCTCATCCCATTGCCTGCCAAGATTGGTCCGCCACTCATTGATCTCGATTTCAGAATACCTACAGTTGTTTTTTTTCTGTTCAAGTGGTGATCTGGTAATCAGCATCCCTTTCACCAGGTCTTCATCGCTGAGTTTTATTCCTTTATTGACGTTGATGAAGATTTTCTCACTGTTCAGATCTTTATCAAGCAGATTGATGATCAGGCATACGCTGTTGCTGATATAGGACGAGAAAATAGCAATTTCAGAAGCGATGTTATCATCAAGGAATTTTCTTATCGCATTCGTGGCATGATAGATATAGAAAACATCCTGATTGTCATGATCCGGAGCCTGGCCCTTGAATTGCTCCCAGCTTCCTGCATTCAGTAATGTCTCAATGTTTTTATAAATGTATTGCTCAACGAAATTCTGCCTTGTCTGATACCTTAATTTCTCAAAAGTGTAGTTTGCACTTATCTCCGCCTTAAGAAGATATTGAATTACACAGTTGAGGATTGTTAGCGTGGTAAGTCTTTGCTGGCCGTCGATTACTTCCAGTTCATCGTTTCTTTCCTTCAGCGTGAGAAATTGGAGGTAATACCTGTTAATGTTTGATTTGAAAGCCCTGAGCAGGTCTTTCATCAAAATATCGACCTGGCCTTTTCCTTCATTTGCAATCCACTTGTATCCTCGTTGGTAAGTAGGAATCAGAAAGCAGGATTTATCAGTATCCGATAACAAATTTGTAAAAGTCCCTTGAAGGGAATAGATAGCTTTTGGTTTTGGCATATTGGAATATTACAGTTAATGGTCTTTCTTTTCTTTAAAAGGAAGTAGCTGTTCCAAGATAATTTATCTGTAGAAAGGATGTGAGGGTTTCCCGTAAAAGGAAGTCCATTCTGCTTTTTTTTGAAAAAAATCAATATCTGCTTACGTGATATATACACAGGGTAATTGAAAAGCGAAGTTGCATTTCACCGTATCAGCATCACCATTCCTCTTTTATTTACAATGCCGCAAATAGTGCGTGACTTGATGAGGTATGCATAAGCGCCAGCCGGTGCCGGCTTTCCATTGAACATACCATCCCAGCAAATACCCGGATTATTTGTTCTGAATACCAGTTGTCCCCAACGGTTGAACACTGCAAACTCTTCCACTTTGGCATCGCCCCAGCGTTTGATGCCGAAGCAATCATTTTTTCCATCACCATTTGGTGTAAATGCATTAGGCAGTACAAAGCGGGGAATGCCTGTTTGAGAAACATACACTTTTAGTGACGATGTGGATTCACAGCCATATTGATTCTTAGCCCATACCTGGAAAAGCGTAGTGGTGTCCACTGCCGCTACCGGGTTGGCTTTGGTGGGATCATCCACTTTGTCGGCAGGTTGCCAGCTGTAGCTGGTGCCTCCGTTGGCAGTGAGTACGGTGGTAGGTGTGTTACAATCTATATCGTTTGATTTGTTGATCCACACAGCAGGCAACGGGTTTACTGTAATACTCATATCGATGGTGGAATCGAAACCACAGGTGTTGTCCTGAATATGCACACTGTAAGTGGTGTTGGCATCAGGCGTGGCAACAGGCTTGTCGGAAGCGGGATCATCGATGGAAGCAGCGGGCGTCCAGGAATATTGATCACCGCCGCTGGCAGTAAAGTTCACGGTTTTACCCAGACAGATATATCGCTTTGCAGCAGATGCTGCAAATACAGGATAGGGAAAGATGCTTACCTGCACGGAGTCCATTTTTTCACAGGTATGGATATCCTTCACTTTTACCCTGAACTTCAGTTTGTCGAGGCCCGCATTTACTGTTGGCTGATCAGTAGCTATATTTACCAGGTTAGGGGATGCTTCCCAGGCGTAACTCACACCTCCACCTGCACTGATGGGAAAGCTGGTGAAGCGGCATACTGTGGTATCAGGTGTTTTAGTGATGTTGATTTCCGGATGGAGGTCTACCCATACTTTATCTTCTGCTATGCACCCTCTGGCATTTTTACCTGTAACTGTATATTCTGTTCTTGTTTTTGGTTTAGCGATGGCGTTCTGTGCGCCTGCATTCTGAAAGTCGGCGGAGGGCGACCAGCTGTAATCCACAGCGCCAGAGGCTTTGAGCAGGGCTTCACTTCCGATGCAGATGGTAGTATCGTTGCCCGCTGTTACAACCGGCTTTTCAACCGTGATCTTTACGCTGTCTCTTTTGATGAGCACTTCCGCAAAGGAAATATCATCCAGACCAAAATCATTACCGGCTGTTTGCAGGTTCTGGTTCACGATAGCAATGGTGGCTGTGGTGCTGTTGCCGGAGTTCCAGGTGGTGTAGAATTGAGTCCAGTTGCAGGTTGTGGACGGTGCGGTGATCATACCGGACAGGTTCCTGTCGTTGATGGAGAATTGCAGCTGTGCCGGATTGGTAGAGATGGCACTCATTATCCAGGTGGAGAATGCATAATTGGTATGCGGTGTAACGTTGATGGTTTGCTTCCATACCACCATATTGAGAACAGCGGAACCGTTTACGATCATCATATTGCCGGTACCGGAAGTATGATCTGTGCAGGCACTGAATCCGTTGTGCCAGGTATTGGGGTTGGAAACGATGCCATAGTCGCCTTCCGGATAGCCTTGCGTACTGAACCGGTAATCAGTCATGAACCCGGTATTGCCGGCAGAGAAATCACCATTCGCTATCAGGTTGGCATCTGTGACCTTTGCATTGAAATAGTAGGTGATATCGGTGGTTGTGCTGGTAACGGGGTTGGGAGATCTGGGATCATCCAGGCCCGTGGTTGGGAACCAGCAGAAGTCCAGCACTGGCTTTGTTCTCAGCCTGGCAGAAGTTTGAAAACAAATAGTTGTATCGGTGGTGCTGATGAGATTTTCTTTCCCGATTTCTATCCTGATGGTTTTGCTCACTGTTTCATCACAACTGCCATTGAACGCAGTGAGACTTACGGTGTAGGTTCCATAAACGGCATACTGATGGTTTACGCTGCCCGCACCCGTTGAAGTATTGCCATCCCCGAAATTCCAGCGCAGGTTACTGAGGCCAGTGCCAGCCACGGCAAAGTTCACTTCCTGTGGGTTGCAGATATTCTGTGAGAAATTGAAATCAGCTTCTTTATAGTATTCAACCTTTATAGTATCTGTTGCAGTGCAGCCGAATTTATTGATGTCTACATAGTATGTGCCGGCTGTATTTACATTTATGGATGGGGAGGTGGCTCCGTTATTCCATACATACTTGCTGCGTGGATTGGAATTGCTGATGCTGATGGTTTGTCCTGCACAAATATACCTTGTGGTAACCGTTGATACTGGTGCTGCTTCCACTACCACCTGCTTGCAGATCGATTGCTGCGTAGGCATACCATCATCGATGGTGAGGTTGATATTGTAGGTGCCCGGCGTATTGTAAGTTATTGGCGGTGGTGTATGTCCGTTGAAGCTGGGCAGACTGGCGCTATTGCAACCTGCAAACCGCAGTCTTGTGATGGTGTTGTTAGTGACATTGGTAACAAAGGCGTAGAGGTCAGCTTGTACACGAAATAATCTGGAGATGGAATGCGCAAAGCTCAGGTTGCCGAGGTTACCCAGATCGGTTCCTGAGGGCGGTTGCCCAAGGCCGTAATCGAAGTCCAGCCGGCAGACAGAAGGAGGGGCATTATGTCCATTTACAATAAATGCCACCGTCTGTTCGCAGGAGCGGATGATGGAAATGTCACGGGGATGCCTGAGCACGCCACCGGGATTGCCAAGGTTTACACCAACAGGTGTATTGAGCAATGAACTTCCGAAGTCGAGGCGGGTGAGGGACCAGTCGCCGGTTGCACTGGTACGGTCATCAGCTCCTCCATTGGTCACAAAAACGCGCCAGAACCCATTATCATTGATGGCATAAATTCCTGTGGGGAATTTGAGATTGCCTACATTGCCCAGGTTGATGGCAGTGGGTATATTATTGAAACTGTTGGTGAATGAAAATCTGGTGATGGTATTGTTCAGGGCACTGATCGTTAATCCATACCAGTCAGTGCCTTCTTTGAAGACATGGAGGTCGGTGGGTTGATCCATATTCCCGATATTGCCCCAGTCGGTGGCAATTGGGGATGGATTTGAAAGGGCCGGACCGAAATCGATTTTCACGATCCGCGGAGTAGGGCCACCCGGATAACCGCCAACGATCAGTGCATACCATCTTCCTTCATTAAAGACCAGCTGAATGCCTTCCGCGCCATTGGTTCCGGGAATAGCGCCGCCAAAACTGCCGAGACTTGTGGTGGTTGGTGTGTTAAGCAGGCTGTTGCCGAAATCATGTCTGATCAGTGTGCCGTTACCGAAGTTGACAGAGAAACCATAATAGTTTCCATTGTATTCTGCATAGTCCATGAACACCGGCATATTCAGTAAACTTCCCGGATTGCCCAGGTTGGTAGCAATAGGAGCCTGCTTCAGATCGGCCACACAAAAGTTCCAGAAACTGGTCTGCGCGCCAACGGTTGTATTGTTGATCTGCAGAGGATTACTGATACAGATAGTATCAGGCATGGTAAACGAAGGTGTAACCGTAGGTTGCGCTACCCCCGCAGTATTAACAGTCAGTAGTAAAAGAAATAAAAATTGACGGGCATGGAAAAGCATCGAACATCCGGGTTTATGACTTATTGGGCTGGTAGAATATTAAATATACTCAACTTCTAAATAAGCCTGAGTTTTTTGTCCTTACTGACATAGGGCTGTCACTCCGCCGTTCTTTCTTTGCCATACAAATCATCTTTCTATGGAAAAAACAGACCTTACGAAACAGTTCAAACAATATTTCACGGCCAAAGCATCACCAGCGGTAGTGGATATCCAAGCCGCGCAATTCATCAGCATCAGGGGCAAAGGCGATCCTTCCGGCGATGCATTTGCCGCATCGATCCAGGCGCTGTACACTGCCGCCTACGGCATCAAATTCTTTTACAAGGCAAATGAACAGGACTTTGTGGTGAGCAAGCTGGAAGGCCTCTGGCAATTCGATCTTGAAAAATACAAAGGCATCGGGATGGCGGATGCCCCTGCCAAAATCCCAAGATCTGAATGGGAATATCGCTTGCTGATCAGGATGCCGGATTATGTAAGCAGGAAAGTGGTGATGGAAATCCTCCCGGAAATTTCCAGTAAAAAAGAGAATACGCAGGTAATGCAGGTAGAGTGGTTGGAGATGAAAGAAGGTAAGTCTGTACAGATGCTGCACACCGGACCTTTCTCGAAAGAACCGGAATCACTGGCGCTGATGGCGCGGTTCATGGCTGAACAGGGATTGACCCATAACGGTCTTCATCATGAAATTTACCTGTCTGATTTCAGAAAAACACCGGAAGCAAAGCTGAAAACCATTCTTCGTGAACCTGTGAAACCGGTCTGATCCTGCCGTTCGGTGGTTGAAATGATACCGCTATGTTTTTCGTAACAGAAACCTCTCTATCTTTGCTAACATAAAGTAAGCAGTATACAAAAGGTTAGTAATAGCTTTTTAGTTAGTAAAATATAGATTATGAAGGCAGTACGTAAAGAAAGATTATCGGCAAATGAATGTAATTCAAAATTGCACGCAGTGGGAGATGCTCTCTATGTAATCGGAGGGAAATGGAAACTGCGCATCATCATTGCCCTTTCAGAAGGAAACAAGCGGTTCAACGACCTGCAGCGGAGAGTGG
>NZ_JBQCGW010000284.1:0-13933 GCF_051955275.1 Pseudobacter sp.
GGCACACCTACCGCCACTATTCAGTATGCCACGCCGCTATGTTCTTCTGCAGGCACCGTTCCCGTCAGCAGAACAGGGACTGCTGGGGGTACTTATACCGCCACTCCTGCAGGCTTGTCAATTGATCCTGTTACAGGCGCCATCAATACGCAGCTAAGTTCGCCCGGTACTTATGATGTCACATATACTATCGCTCCTTCGGCGCCTTGTCCAGGTTTTGCCACCAGGGCAACTGTGACCATCACGAAAGCTCCGTCGGCTACTATCAGTTATCCATCTCCGTTATGTAACGTAACCAATACACCGCTTACTCCCAACAATTCTGTGCCAGTAACACAAACCGGAACAACAGGCGGTATCTACTTAATATCACCCGCCACGGGATTAAACATTGACGCCAATTCGGGTACGATAACTCCTTCAAACTCCACTGCAGGTACCTATACCATTACCTATACTATCCCTGCAGCCGGCGGATGTCCTGTATTTACAACGTCGGCCACTGTGGTGGTGAACGGCACTCCAACAGCCACCATCAGTTATCCGGGTTCTCCATATTGTAATGGAATTACTCAGTTACAACCTGTAACGGCAACGGGAAATACCGGTGGTGTATTTACATCCACTGCCGGGTTGGCGGTGAATCCTGTTACAGGAGCTATCAATCCTTCTTTAAGTGTACCCGGCACGTATACCGTAACGTATACTATTCCTCCTCTGGCTTCCTGTTTTGCATTCACTACTACTGCCAGTGTAACAATCACGGAATCGCCAACTATCAGCGTGACTAATCCTGCAGAAACAATCTGCTCAGGAGAAACTGCCATTTTCAGGACCGTTTCTTCTCTGGCAAATACAAGCTTAAGCTGGAATGTAACCGGATCGCTGCCTCCTGGCGTATCTGGTATTTCATCAGGAAATATTCTGGCTCCGGCTTCGGATATTCGCCTCTCCTTTACCAATACAGGTACCACGGGACAAACTATCAGCATACAGGTTGTTCCTGTTAATCCTGCACAGAATCCCTGCGCCGGACCACCAGTGGTAATACAGCTTACAGTCAATCCGATATCACCGGTGCCTGTCATCAGTGATACGATCAAATATTGTCAGGCTGCTCCTGCTGCTCCACTTATGGCAGGTATTGCACCAGGCCACCGTCTTATCTGGTATGACGATAATGGTCAGATACTATCTGCTGCACCTGTACCTTCCACCACAAACCCTGCTCAATTTATTTATTATGTAAGCCAGGTAAATGCGAACAATTGTGAAAGCCCCAAAAAGAAAGTGGTAGTGGTGATCAATCCAACACCCGCTATCAGCTATGATGCGATTAAAGAGCCTACCGATTGTGGCATTCCTTCCGGAGCGATCCTACTGACTGTTACCAATATCAATAGCTCAACGCCCATCGCCAATGCAGCTTTTGAGATCTATTATAATAAAGATCATTCAGGCACTGTTACAGGCCCGGTTGCCGGCAGCACCAATGCACAGGGCGCGCTGAACCTTGCTCTTTCTGCGGGCACTTACGCAAATGTTAGAGTCATGCTGAATGGCTGTGCTTCCAACACACTCGCAGGTCCCTATACATTGAAAGATCCCAGTCCACCCGGAAAACCAGCCGCGGGATACAATGCAAACCTGTGCAGTAACGATACACTTAGGTTAACAGCCCTGTCCGTACCCGGAATTCTGGGCAATGGCACTCCTAATGGCACTGTGCCCGTCAGGTATGTTTGGGCAGGCCCCGCGTTTGGCAATACTGATTATATTACATCCAGCAGCAGTATCACACTGTCGCCGCCACTGGAACCAAAAGCAGGCCTTTATGTAGTGTATGCCATGCAGGGGAATTGCAGATCGGTTGAAACCACTTTCATGGTTACTGTGAAGCAGGCGCCCTCCAAGCCTGTAATCATTACCAGGAACCCGCTTTGTGTGGGTGATGATCTGCCACTACAGGCGGATAGCAGAATGCCTGGTAGCAGCCCGCAGATCAATTATACCTGGACTGGTCCTGGTTTAGCTGTACCGGTAAACTCTCAGCACACTGGCATTAACAAGGTCACAGTCAGAGATGGAGGATTGTATACCATTACAGCCACTTCGCCCGCCACCGGTTGCACTGCACAAACAGATACATTAATCAGCATTGGGAACTATCCTGATATCACATTTAATCAAGGTCCCGTAACCCTGCCAACTGGCACACTGTTGACGCTGAAGCCAAGGATACTCAATATCAATGCGCCGAACGTATTGCCCATACAGTCTTATGTATGGACTCCCTCGGCCGATATTAAATGTTACGGTAATGGATGCGACAGCGCGGTAGCTACTGTAAAAAAAGACATATGTTACCAGGTAAAAGCCACTAATATTTATGGCTGTAGTGATACTGCAAGCATCTGCATCAAAGCATTCTGTCAAAGTGCCCAGGTATTTATTCCCAATGCCTTTACTCCGGATGGCGACGGCCAGAATGATATTTTCATGGTAAGAGCAACCGGCATTGCATCTGTAAAATCATTCCGCATATTCAACAGATATGGGGGGATCGTTTTTGAAAAATACAATTTTGCACCTAATTCACCTGCTTACGGATGGAACGGCACGATAAAAGGACAGGCAGGTATTCCCGCGGTATATGTATATATAGCTGAGGTAGTTTGTGAGAACGGGACCTCTTATTCCTATCATGGCAACGTAACACTGTTACGATAAAAACAGGATCATGAAAACAATTTGTAAACTATTACCGGTAATAATATTTTGCACCGCAAGTACTGCAGGGTTCGCCCAGGATTTTCATTATTCCCAGTTTTATGAAATGCCCATGTTGCGAAACCCCGCTCTCACGGGCATGTTCCTGGGTGATATAAAAGTGGGTGCTGCATACAGGACTCAGTGGAACGGCATAACAGCACCTTACAAAACAATAGCAGTTGGTGCTGAATTCAAAATGCCTTCCAATGAGAACAGAGCTGTGCGGTTAAGTACAGGATTACAGGTGGACCGCGATGTGGCCGGGGATTCTAAGCTCAGCAAAACGCAGATCATGCCTGTTCTGAATTTTCATTTCCCCATTAATGGCGATGAGAATTCCTATGTATCTGCTGCTTTCGCTGGTTCGGTGGTGCATCATAGCTTTGACAGATCAGGCCTTACATTTGATGACCAGTTTGTAAATGGTACAGTTACAGGTAGCTCCAGCCAGAAATTCAATTTCAGCAACCGAACCTATTTCAACGGGGCATCGTTGGGCTTTTCCTATAATTATGGTGGGCTGGATGCCACAGACACCAGGTACTATCTGGGTGTTGCACTATTCAACATTGCAAAAAAAGAAACAGTTCCTTATTTCCTGGACACTATTAATGTGAAGTACAATAGAAAATTCAGTGCAAATGCAGGAGCTGTAATCCCAACGGGACCAGAGGACAGATTTACATTCTATAGCGACTATTTTAAACAGACGGGAAACTCATTGTTTCAGATCGGTGTATTATTCACCCACGATTTTTATCAGCATGATCTCGATAAAGACCTTAAAGAAGGGATTACGTTTGGGGTGATACACCGGTGGGGTGATGCTGTAATGCCGGTCATTAAATTTGAATACTACAATCTGGTGATGGGCTTTAGTTACGATGTGAACACCAGTCATCTCACAGTGGCTTCGAGGATAAAAAATGCATTTGAAGTGACCCTCTCTTATAAGGGATTTTTGAATATGAGAAATACTACTTTAAGACAGGTTTGGTGCCCGAAGTAAGCCTAAGATAAGGAGATTCAGTCACCTCCAGCCTCATTAGAAACTAGCCAGTTGGATAAACTGGCCCTTCCTGTAATATTAGTGGCAGTGAGCATTTGGAAACACGCCTGATGATCTAAAAAGTAAAAAAAGTCACTTTTTAAAGTGATATACCTATGTACCGGGCCTGCTGGCCAATGAATAATTTTGCCTCTGATGTTCAGACCAGCAATCATAGATTCTTTCAGAAACTACAGTTCCCGCGAACTCAACAAGGATATACTTGCAGGCTTGATCGTAGGGGTGGTTGCTCTTCCGCTGGCTATTGCATTTGCAATTGCATCCGGCGTTGCACCTGAAAAGGGAATTTTTACAGCTGTAATTGCCGGTTTCATTATTTCGATACTGGGCGGCAGTAAAGTGCAGATCGGAGGGCCCACAGGTGCCTTTATTGTTATCGTATATGGAATAGTGCAACAATACGGTGTTGATGGATTGGTAACGGCCACATTCATGGCTGGGATCATGCTTGTACTCATGGGAGTTGCGAAACTGGGAGTGGTGATCAGGTTCATTCCTTATCCGTTGATCGTAGGATTTACCAGCGGGATCGCTGTAGTTATTTTCTCCTCACAGCTGAAAGATCTTTTCGGCCTGCAGATAGCATCATTGCCCGCTGATTTCACAGGAAAATGGAAAAGCTTTTTTTTGCATTTTGCTTCAGTCAACTGGTATGCTTTTACTATTGCAGCCTTTACCATACTGGTCATATTTTTATGGCCGGCATTGACTCATAAGGTGCCCGGCTCGCTTGTTGCCATAGTGATAACAACAATTATCGTTCAAATATTCCATCTTCCTGTAGAAACGATCGGCAGCAGGTTTCCTTCCATACCATCCAGATTACCAGCCCCTGTTCTTCCATCAATTGATCTGACATCGATCCGGCAATTGATCCAGCCTGCATTTACCATTGCATTGCTGGGTGGGATCGAATCACTGCTTTCTGCAATGGTTGCAGATGGCATGACGGGAGGCAGGCACCGGTCGAATACAGAACTGATAGCGCAGGGAACTGCCAATATTTTTTCTGCTGCTTTTGGCGGCATTCCTGCAACAGGTGCTATCGCCAGAACAGCCACCAATATCAAGAATGGCGCCACTACACCTATTGCAGGCATCGTACACGCCATCACGCTTCTGCTGATCATCCTGGTTGCAAGTAAATTTGCCGCTTTGATCCCTATGGCCGCACTGGCAGGGATACTGGTAACAATAGCTTACAATATGAGTGAATGGAAAAACTTCCGGGCTATTACCAAAGGGTCGGCAAGTGATATTGCTGTTTTGCTCACTACATTCTTTTTAACAATTCTTGTGGATCTCACTGTAGCTATCGAGATCGGATTCATGTTGGCTGTATTCCTTTTCCTGAGAAAACTGATCCATTCAAGTAATTCAAAACTGTTGTCTTCCAGCGATACAGTTGAAGATACCGGAAATAAAGAAAAGTACGCGATACCTGCAGGAGTTGAAGTGTTTGAGATCACAGGTCCACTATTCTTTGGTGCTGCCTTCAAATTCAAAGAAGCACTTGGCGTGACCGGCAAATCGCCACGTTTGCTGATCCTGCGCATGGGCAAGGTTCCCATTATTGATGCCACTGGCATTCAGGCGATCAAAGAAGTGTATCTGGAGAATAAAAAACATGGGACCAGGCTGATACTGTCAGAAGTGAATAATGATCAGGTGAGAAATGAATTAAGAAAAGCGCGCTTGCTGTTTGCGATCGGGAAAGCCAATGTTACTGAAACTTTTGAACAGGCATTGGTAAGATCCAGGCAATTGCAAACAGACAATATATTGAAAGCCGGTTAAGCCGAACTAAAGCGGCGGGATATCTTTCAGGTCCAGCACAATGGCGCCCTGATGCGGCTTTATCCGGTATAATCCACCTGAAGTATCTGCTTCCATTTTTCCCTGCTTTACTTTCAGGTAGTAAATATGCCCGTCAAATTGGTACGTTGCCTTCATGCTCTCAACTTTATTAAAAGCGGTGTTAGCAGAAGAACCAACATAAAGTTTCAGAAACCAGTTTTCAGTATTCCTGTTACCCGTTGTAATAATTAATTTATTTTCCTGCAGCTTAATATTGAAGTTACCATTGTTACAAGGCCAGAAAACATTGGCAGTATTTCCCCCCCTGTTGCTGAATTCCGGTTCTCCCCCACTTATTTCCTGTTCATTTCCATCATTGGTTTCCATAAGCCGGAAGCCTGCTGCACGGTCAGGCTCCTTCCATTGAAAACCGTCTACAACAGGAAGTGTATAGAAAAAACTCTTATTCACGTTTGTTACACTCTTCAGGTATTTATCAGGTATGCTCTCGTTGAATAAATGAATATCGTCAATGGACAAATGATCATTTTCCCATAAGAGATTTGCACGGTAAAAACGACTATTGTACCAAAGGGTTTTCTTATTGCCGGTGCCAACGTCTTTAGTTGCGGCAAAGGTAGTAGCAGGTGTTAGTTTATAGGTTTTCCGGAACCAAAGTCCCGATTGTTCCATGGTTTCAACCTGTACTTTTCCTTCGCTTTTTAAGCGGGCGATGATGGGCATTTGCATTTCCAGTCCTTTTTCCATGGCAGCCCAGGTAAAAGAATTTTCCTGGCCTGCCTGCGTATATTGAAAACCAAGCACGGGATCGTTAGAGAAAATATCGAAAAACCAGTTAATCCATTGTTCATTTCCGCCTGCATGCGTATATACAGGCTCCAATGTGGTTACACTGCTTCCATCTGCATATTGACGTACAGGATCACTTCCCAACATTCTGAATACAGGTACAGGCAGCTGGTTTTCTGCATGCTGGGCAGGCATATAGGAATTGATGCGGCTTGGATAGTATGCCTGGTTCCAGTATCCGCCCCAGAGCGTGAACCCGTCTGTTCCTACTTGATCCTTGCAATTGGCAGAAGCAACTATTTTATAATTATCATACATATACCCCAGGCTGTGTGCGTCGATCACCCAGGAGGCCACAGATTTCGGATAGTATCCAAATATTTTTTTAAAGTCGTTGAAATAAACCTGGATGATTTTTTCACGTTCCGCCGGTGTATAACCTACAGAAAAACCAACATCAGAATGCCAATCCCAGGCATATTGTCCTCTCCATTTAATGCCGTCTTTTTCAATAAGTGGTTGCGGAAGCTCCCACCAGGCGCCAATTTCAAACTGATCTTTGGGAAGGCTTTTAAGTAAACTCTGATACCGTGGATCTATCAAAGCATCGTATTGCAGTAAAAAGGTCCCGCTTACATTGTATTTTTTCATCAGGTCAATCTGCTTGACAACGGTCTGGTAAAGTACATCTTTAGTTATAGCCGGATCGCGGGGCTCCAGTAACCTGATAAAGTTGACGATATTGATTATTCTTCTGGGATTCTCTCCGTTCTTAGAATCTTTCTGCGCATATATTTCATTCGCATAAAAAAGGGCGAGCATAAGAATAAGTGGCGCGGCGTAACGGCTGATTGTCATAAATTACTTTTGATAGGATGAGGTCGGTCAAATGGTGGATCTTCTAATTTCAAAAGTGGAATTATTATAACCGATTTTTCAGTAACACTATCTTTTTCCGGCTTTTAAATTTAGCCATTTTCGCCAATACGGGAAACTGTAATTCCAATTGAATGCTCTTGCCGGGAAAATTCACTTTTAAAGAAGGAAGAGTCCGGCCCAACTCCAACAACCTGATCGTTCAGGCGTATTTCACGTCAGATGCGGCTTTCACCAAAATAAATAACGGCAGCGAAACTATGATTTCGCTGCCGTCCGGTGGAGTGGAGTCCACCGGCAGATTGTCGAACCAATTAAAGGAATTATCTAAGATTTGATTTGTAAAACAATTAATAGATAGAATGGCTGTATCATTATTTCTGAACAGTTTTCGATAGCAGATATCTTGTCATGAAAATACCACTTGAACTCTGACCAGGGCTTAGTGATAAAGGGGTTACCTGTTCCAGCTTCCAACCCTTATCAGTATACTTTTTTAAAGTTTGGGTGATCTTCAGTTCGTTTGATTTGATATTCTTAAAATTAATACCCACCATACTGAACAGGTTCTCCAGGTCTGCTTCTTCCTGTGAAGCATCGGGATTGGTAATAATAATCTTTGAGCGACCTACGCCACCGCTAATCACTGATTCAACAGTGGTGACTTGCAGGAATTGTTTAATACTGTCTGTTTTATCCTGGGCTTGTAATAAACCCGCAAACGAAATACTTAATAAAAAACTGAGTAGATATTTTTTCATTGTAAGAAGAGATTTTAATGTTTTACAACATTAAAAAGATTTCGATTTCAATATAAAAATGCTCATTCTAAAGTTTTCTTAATTTCCCTTGGGACATTCCGGTGCTAAAGTTCAACTTGTGCCTGGTCGGATTCTTATGCAGGAATGTTACCGGACCCGATGAGAGAAGAGAAATTCTTTCTTATGAACTTTTATTAAAAAAACATTTAGCTGCGTATATATATTGTAAGTTTATCAGGTAAACCAAAATGCATGATCCCATTGGAAAAAGAACATGTCGAATATAGTGGAGACTGTCGAGCACGACTTATTATAAGGGGGCAATGGATTTATGGCGAAATTACTCCGATGCTGGTTCAAATATTTGCAATTAACTATGATTATTATTATGAAATCAATAAAGCTGATGGCTTCTTAGATAAAGAAGACAAGCCAAAATTGAATGAACTTGGTGAACAATATTTCATTGCCTGGCACGAAAACGATTTTTTTTCTTGGAGTGGTACCATAGATTATGGCGGTATAAGCCTTGAAGAAGCGAAGCAGGGGGCTCAAATGTTAGTGCAAGATAGGATTAAGTGGGATGCACCTATTACTCTCAACTATTTATAGAATTAATATCAATCCACTCTGGTTCTATGGCCCCGGGATCGGATAGAAATAAAAAGCCCCGCAATTTGCGAGGCTTACTGAACTGTGGGAGTTGACGGGTTCGAACCGCCGACCCTCTGCTTGTAAGGCAGATGCTCTGAACCAGCTGAGCTAAACTCCCTTTGTTGTGATCGGGGTGCGAAAATAAAGAAAGCGCCGGATATTTTGCAAAACATCCGGCGCTTTTTTTTCAAAATCTGATCGTTATTCTTAGTTGTAGTGATGCAGAGCCTGATAAGCATCTCATAAAATCCGCCCTGCATCTATGTTTCAGCGGGCATAAGACTCCAGGATCAACAAGAAAAATTATTTTTTCTTTCCGATCCTGTACAGCTCGCCGCCATCAGTTACAGCATACAATGCACCATCAGATCCGTTGAACACATCCCTGAAGCGCTCATTTTCTCCACGCAACAATCTCTCTTCACCAACCACTTTATTGTCTTTGATCACCAGTCTGGCGATGTGCATGGAGCTCAGGCCGCCGATGAAAAGATTGTTTTTCCATTCCGGGATCGCATCACCGGAATAAAATGCCATGCCACTTGGAGAAAGCACAGGGTCCCAGTAATAAACGGGTTGTTCCATGCCCGCTTTCTGTGTTGCGCCATCGCTGATCTTCGGTCCCGCATACTCTATACCGTAAGTAATAGCAGGCCAGCCATAATTTTTTCCGGCCTCGATGCGGTTGAGTTCATCTCCTCCCCTCGGCCCGAATTCATTCTCCCAGAGATCTCCTGTTACAGGATGCCAGGCCAGTCCCTGCACATTACGGTGACCGTACGACCAGATCTCGGGCCTTGCATTCTTATCATTTGCAAACGGATTGCCCGGAGCGGGTTTACCATCGGTAGTGATGCGAACGATCTTGCCCAGCCCACCCTGCAGGCTTTGCGCCAGGGGCCTGGTTTCTATATCGGAGCGTTCGCCCGTACTTACCATCAGGTAGCCTTTCTTATCAAACAGGATCCTGCCGCCATAATGGAGCGAGCTTTTATGAGCAGGTGTAGCGCGGTAGATCACGGTTGCATTCTGAAGGGTTTTACCATCCTCCGACAGTTTTCCTTTGGCCACAGCGGTAAGGTTGCCATCGGGCTGTTTTTCGGAGAATACCCAATAAACCATCCGGTTTTGCTTGAAAGCGGGATCCAGTGTGAGCCCGAGCAGACCGCCCTGACCATTGGAATTCACCGCTGGCGCGCCGGTGATCTTATCGCTCACCTTGCCATCTTTGGTTACCAGCCGCATGGTGCCGCCTTTTTCCGTGATGAGCAGGCTGCCATCAGGCAACTGGGCTATACCCCAGGGATTTTTCAGGTCGGAGGTGATCACCGTAAACTCATAAGGAGTTTTGGTTTTCACGCCTGCAATACGGGTCTGCCCCGCGAAAGCAGGCTTGTAGTCTGTATTCGGTTTTTCCGTTTCAACCGGCTTGCCGGTGCTGTCTGCGCTATTGTTTTCAGCGGAAATACTGGTAGTGGTGTCAGGGCTGTTACCGGCCGCTTTGGACTCGCCATTATTGCAGGCCACGGCTATAATGCTGATACCACAAATTACGTGAAGGAGATTTTTGTGCATGGTCAATTGGTTTTATCCGTAAAACAGATCACCTAAGTTAGTGTATTACGGACGATTTCCTATACCAACAAAAATCCTATGCCAGCTTTACCGCCATTATTCGACCGATTTGCCCGATTTTTAGATGGAGCGCGAAATATCAGGTCAGACAGGCTGCAATTCCATTTTCTTCTTTGCAACGATGGGTTTTGCAGCAGGTTTCTTCTTTTTTCGCTTGCCCCACCAGATGTAAAAGCCGGTCACCGGTAAAGAAGCAGCAATCAGGGATACGAAGAACATGAGGATCCGCCCCGGTAATCCGGCAATGGCGCCCACATGGATATCGTAGTTCATTCGGATGGCTTTTTCCTCTGCATCGGCCTGGGCATACCTGCCATACCATTTCACAGGGATCTCGGCGGCGCTGTACTGATCGAAATAAAGATTGTCTGCCTGGTAAAAGGTGTTTTTGTCGGGATAAGCACGAACGATCACCGAGGCGGAATCTGTCTGCGGAATATTCACCTGGAATCCTGCCGCCTGCGGAAAAGCAGTGGTCACTTTATCAAAGATCCTGTCGAGTGCAGGACTGGCTTCGGCTACAGCCGGCCTGTCTGATTTAGGCGCCGGGAATTTCGGCTTCGTTTCTCCCCCACTGAAAGCCCAGTAAGTGGCCTTGCTGGTCCATTCATAACTCCAGTACAAACCGGTAATGATGGTGAAGATGAGGATCCAGCTTACGTAGAAACCGAACACATTATGAAGATCGTAATTGAGACGTTTGGGAGATGCGCTCCATTTGACTTTGTAGCTTGACTTTCTCCTGGCCTTATTCCGTGGCCACCAGAGGATGATCCCACTGATCACCATCACTAAAAAGATCAGGGTGGAAGCACCGGTCACAGCCTTGCCAACCGGCTGTGGCAACCAGAGATACATATGCCCGTTCAGGATCCAGCGGAAAAACTCGGTATTCATATCCCGGGTCTTCAGCACTTCTCCTGTATATGGATTGAGGAAAACTGCGTACGAAAAGGGCTTTGGCTTTTTGCCGGAGAACTGAACGGTCACTGCCGTTTCCGGTCCTTTGATGAGAATGCGGGTGGGCTTTTTGCCGGGTAGTTGCGCTTCCGCGATGCGTTTCATTTCAGAAACAGGAATAAACGCCTTTTCCTGTTTTTCCACGCGCATATACGGCTGCGTTACCCAGCGGCTCAGCTCGGGTTGAAAGCAATAGATGGCGCCAGTGAGGCCCATAATAAACACAACCAGCCCGGTAGCAAGACCGAGCCAGAGATGTATTTGTAATATGAGCTTTTTCAAAGTCATGTTAGAATTTAAGTCCAAGGCTTACCAGGAAGTTGAGGGGTTTCTGGGCAATGCCATTGGAATTCCAGTAATGTTCGTTCAGCAGATTGTTTCCTTTCACAGAAACGCGGTAAGCCGGCTGATCATAAAACAGTGTAGCATTCACAAGGGTGTAGGAAGGCAGGATAAACTGGTTGGTTGATTCATACCAGCTGTCTGCTACATAGTTGCCACCTGCACCGATACCGAATCCTTTCATACTGCCTTTCAGGATCGTATAACTTACCCAGAGGTTTGCGGTATTTTTAGGGCTGGCAGTAACATATTTTCCAAGAAGCGCAGGGCTTGCTTTGGTGTATTTGTTTTCGTTGAAAGCATAACCGGTGATGATATTCAGACCAGCAACCGGAGCAGCTATCAGCTCTGCTTCCACACCTTTACTGCGCTGTGTTCCATCCTGCAGCGTAAAGATCTTTCCATCGATGGTTTCGTTACGGGTTGAATTGGTAACGGCAATATCATACACACTTACTGAACCGATCAGTTTATTGTGGAATAATTCCACTTTAACGCCGGCTTCCAACTGGTTACCATATTGCGGTTTCAGCGTCATGATGGTTCCGTCAGGTTGTGCGGCAGGTGCCAGGTTGATGAAGCCATTCATGTAGTTGGTGAAGATAGAAACCTGGTCTTTAACCACCTGGTACACTAATCCGAACTTGGGGCTCCAGGATGTCTGATTATAAGCTCCTGTAGTTTTCCCATCGGCAGGCGTAAAGGTTCCTTCAGAAATGAACCTGTCCATACGAAGACTGGCCATAGCTGTCAGTTCCGGCGTAATATTCAACAGGTCCGATACATATACACTATAGGTGTTTGATTTTGTTTTGCTGGCAGAAAAGCCGCGCTGCTGGCCCAGTAAAGTGATTTTATCTGAACTGATATTATTGATGCTGGCAGCTTGCAGGTTGATGGTATCAACGGGAATAACCACACGATAAAGGTCATTGTAATTGTAGTTATAGTCCAGTCCGATCACTACCCTGTTACGGAACCTTCCGATCATGAAATCACCGATGAAGTTCTGCTGGGCCTGGATATTGCCAAATGTTTCGGGCGTCTGGTTCCTGATGGAACGGCTCACAGAATCATTGTTCAGGAGGGTCAGGGTTGTCCAGAGGAAATCCTTATAGAATCCTTCAGAATACAGGTAGTTGGTCTGTGACTTCCATTTGTCTGAAATCCTGTATTCGATCTGCGCCTGAATATTGTTGACACCGTTATTGATATCAAGACTGTTATTGATCAGTGATTGCTTGTAGCCGATGGGAATATCCTTCATACTGCGGGCGGAGATCTTTGAAAGGTTGCCGAGTGCAAAGGAGGTAGTAGTGTAATTACCGCGTGTGAACTCAGCTTCCAGGTTGATGGTCAGGCGGTCATTCACATCATATCTGAAGCTGGGAGCAATGGTATAGTTCTTTGCGAAGCCCTGATCCTGGAAACTGCCTTCACTCTGGAATGCACCAACCAAACGGAAGTAGGCATTTTCTTTTCCTTTGATCGTAAGCGGTGTATTCACATCCGCCACGATACGATTGAAGGAGTTGCTGCCGCCTGTGTAGTTGATCTCACCACCGAAGGTTTCATAAGGCCTCTTGGTTACATAGTTATAGTTACCACCGAAAGTGATGCCACGGCCACCGCCGAATACAGTACCAACCGGTCCTTTGATAAATTCAACCCTGTCGATGATGGCAGCGTTCATGGGAACGATGGCGCTGGTAGCAAGGCCATTACGCGTTCCCTGGGTATTCTGGAAACCACGCATGGTCAAACCCTGAGAGCCACCTGCTGCGAAGTTGGGAATAGCACCTGGAACGTTGCGGTAGATCTCAGTACGCTCGGTAACGATCTGCTCGGTCATGATACTCTGCGCCACCACATTGTATACCTGCGGATTCTCCAGATTACGCAGCGGCATACGTGCAACCGTTTCTGTTCTTTTAGTAGCGAATCGGTTCTTTGCATGCACTATGATCACTTCCTGTAATTGCGCACCCGATACAGACAGCTGCAGGTTTAGCGCCAGGACCTGGTTCTTTTCAACAGTCACTTGCTGTACCAGCGGTTCAAATCCTACCAGTGTCACTTCAAGCTGATAAGTGCCGGGCTTTACTTTCTGCATCACAAAAGTTCCATCGTCCTCAGTAGTTACAAGGCGGTTGGTTCCTTTCAGCGAAACGGTTACGAAAGCGGCGGGTTTATTATCGTTGGTGATCACCTGTCCTTTGATGATACCGAAATCAGGATCTGTATCAGTAGAATTAGC
>NZ_JBQCGW010000285.1:0-16972 GCF_051955275.1 Pseudobacter sp.
TGTAAGAAGGACGATAAGGTACCGCCTGTACCGGTAGAAGTCACCAACTATTATCCCAACAGTGGTCAGGCGGGAACGCTGGTGACCATCGAAGGCAAGGGTTTTTCAGGTAACCTCAGTCAGTACAAAGCCAGTGTGGCCGGTACTGATGCTGAAATGGTAAGCGCCACTTCAGAAGCGCTGGTAGTAAGAATGCCTGCTTCCGGAAAAACAGGAAATATAACTTTTGTATATGCAGATAAAACCTATGAAGTAGGTGCTTATACCTATCAGTCACTTACCGTAAGCCGTGTGTTCCCCAACAACGGTACAGTGGGCTCCCAGATCAGGATCAGCGGGGCAGGGTTCAGCAGCATCAAAGAACCGGCTGTTGTTGCCGTGAATGGTAAGTCCGCACTGATTGTGAGTGTAACGGACACCCTGATTGTGGCGGAGATCCCGCTCGATGCGGGCACCGGTCCGGTTACCGTAAACGTGGATGGCATGCAGGCAAAAGGTCAGGATTTCAAATACCAGGCTGTGAGCGCTATCAAACCATTGACTGGTGGCGCCAATACAAAAGTTAGTATCAGGGGTAGTGGATTTGAAACAACCCTGGAAGGAAATATCATCGATTTCAATGGTAAAGCAGCAACGGTTGTTTCTGCAACAGAAACTGAAATTATCGTACAGGCTCCTGCAGATGTAACTACCGGACCTGTGAGCGTGAACATAAATGGACAAAAAATTACCGGCCCTGCATTTACAGTAGTGGGCAAACCGGTGATCAATATTGTGTCTCCTTTGAGCGGGCCGCAGGGTTCTGTGATGACCATCACCGGTGATGTCTTCAGCGGGGTACTGGATGAGAACCATGTATTCATCAATAACGTGGAAGTGCCTGTAACGGCTGCTACGGCCAATCAACTGATCCTTACTTTGCCTGGCGGTACAGGTTCCGGCAATGTGCGCGTGGTGGTGAATGATCAGGCTACTGATGGCCCTCAATTCAAAGATCAGACACTGGGCATCGCCAGTATCACCCCTGATAACGGTTTGGCAGGATCAACCATCACGGTGACCGGTACAGGGTTCAGTGCAGTGTCTGCGGAGAATATGGTTACCATCAATGGTGTTGCAACCACTGTTACTGCTGCTTCTGAAACAAGTCTGACATTGACTGCTCCGCCAACAGTGAGTACGGGTGACCTGAAGGTTGCTGTACATGGGCAGGAAGCGTTGGCGCCTGTTCCTTTCAAAAGGGCTGGTGTGCTTACATTGGTTGGAGGCCCCTCCAGCGCAGTTTTCTCTTCAGGTACTGTATCGATGGCTATCGATAGCCATGACAACCTGTATGTAGTTGATCAGGAGGCAAAGCAGGTGAAGAAAATCACTCCCGATGGAACAGTTTCAGTTTTGCAGGCAAATGGTGCCGATATCGTTTGGAATACACCTGCCGGAATTACTATAGATAAGAGCGACAATATCTATGTAGCTGATGCGGGTGCCTTCAATATCAGGAAGATCACACCAGCCGGAGTCATAACGGTTCACACATCAGGTTTCGCTCCGAATTATATAACTATCGATGCTAACGGCGTCATATATGCGGGAATTACCGGACTGGCTGCCGGCATGAACCGGGTAACCACAGTAGGAACCTACTCAAGGATAAATGGTCCTTTGTGGCTGCTGAGCCGTTCAGCTGTTGACGCGGCAGGTAATATTTATTATCCTGACCAGAGTACGAACAGCGCGAATGGTGTGCGTATCACTACACCCGGAGGTCAGACCTATGATCTGGTTGGGTATTCGGATGCAGGTTACGCTGATGGTGTAGCTTCAGATGCAAGATTCAATGGTATCTCCACCTTACTTGTTACCAAACCCGGAGAGTTACTGGTGATGGATAATTTTAACAAGGCCTTCAGAAGAGTTGTTATCGCCACCAGGGAAGTAAGCACGTTGGTGAAATTCAACTTTGGTTACCAGGATGGAACCCTTTCTCAAGCCAGGTTCCAATCCATTAACGATATGGCGATTGGTTCAGATGGCAGCATCTATTTGCTCGATGGCCAGAACAAAGCGATCAGAAAAGTATTCCTGCAGTAAATGCTGGATTGTTGAGTAGAGTATACCCACCTGCCGGAGAACGCAGGTGGGTTTTTTATATTCTTTGGGGTAAGATGATTCTGATGCAGGTACCTTTCGAAACCGGTGCAATGCCAATGGTGCAACCAATGGCTTTTGCCAGGTCTTTTACAATCGATAGGCCCAGACCGGACCTCACGCTGGTGGCGGAAGATGCGCGCAGGTCATCGTTCATTAACAATTCAGGATCCAGGCCAGTGCCGTTGTCATTGATACAAATAAAAACCTGATTGTTTTCGATGCCGGCTTCCCAACTGATCTGTCCATCGGGTTGCTGTGATACCGCTTTCAGGGAGTTGCTGGTGAGATTGTACATGATGGTGCGGATGCAGTTCTCATCTGTGAACAATTTGATTTGCTGATCTCCTTCAAACTGTATGCTCACGCCACTATGCTGGAACTGCTGATCAATGTATTTATAAAGATCACCAATATTTATCTCAGATGGCGATGGCTTGAACTGGTCCATCTGGTTCTTGCTCCAAAGCAGGAGACTCTCCATATTTTCCAGTAATGCTTCAGCAGAGCTGGTGATCTTCTGTTCATGTTTTTCTTCCTGGTCTTTGCTCAGTATACCGGGCTCTTTGCGCAGGTGCAGGAAATTGATGAGGTTCACAACAGGAGCACGGAGATCATGACTGAGGATGCCGAAGAACCTTGCTTTCATTTTATTGGCATTGTTCAGTTCCCTGTTGAGTTGAAGCAATGTTTCGTTGGAACGTTTTCTCATTTTGTTCTGGCGATAGAGCAGGATCCCGATGGCGGAAAGCAGCAGAACACCGGCGGACAGTCCCCATACTGTTTTCCGCTGATTGCTCAGTGCCAGCTGGTTGATACGCAGTTCACTGTTCTTCTTTTCGATGGCACGCAGGCTTTCTGCTTCTGCGATTTTGTTCTTGTTTTCCTGTGAGTAAATAGAATCTTCCATTTCCTTGAAGGTCCTGTAATTGTAGAAGGCATTCCTGTAATCGCCGGTCTGTTCCTGCAATTCAGCCAGTATACCGGTGAAGAAGGATTTGTTATCCATATCCCCGGTTTGTCCGGCCAGCTCCACAGCCGACTTCAGATAAGTTTCTGCTTTCTGTAGCAGTTGCTTTTTGTTGTCAGGGATCACATCGCCATATCGTACGCTGTGGTTGGAATCAAATTTTACCAGCTCCAGGTAGGCTACGCCCAGGTTGCCGGTATTGGTAATGGCTTCCGGATGTACGGGATTCACTTCGTCCCATAATGATTTTGATTTGAGACGGGCCTCGATGATTTTCCTGTGGTCATTGCCGTAGGTAAGCGATAGTCCGGACCAGATAGTGGCCAGGCCCATCAGGTTGCCTGATTGTTCATAGATGGACTGTGCTTTCAGGAAGGTAGACGCTGCCGCTTTATGATTGCCTGACTGGTAATGGATCTTACCGATATCTTCCAGTGATTGTGCAATGGCATCGGGTGTGCCGTTCTTTTCCCGGATATGCAGCGCCCTGGTGGCGGATTCTTCGGCTTTTAAGTAATTCTTTTGCAGAGAATGTATGCGTGAGATATTGCTTAGCGTGAGCGGGAGCAGGGTGCTGTCGTTCAGTTCTTCGGCTAACTGCAATGCTTTGAAATAATATTGGGCAGCCGTTGAAAAATCACTGCGGATATTCTGTGCTGCCGTGCCCATATTATTATTGGTCATGGCCATATTATACTTATCACCCAGTTGTTCATGTACTTTAAGCGCAGATTCGTAATAGTGTCTGGCCGAATCGAAATTACCGGCATTGGAGAATGCCATGCCGATATTGCTATGGAAAACGGCGATGCCCTTGGGCCATTTCATTTTTGTAGCATGAGCCAGGCCGGAACGGGCATAGGACATGGCCTCATTCACATCAATATAATTGAGTTCATTGAAAATTCTGTTGTACAGTCTTGCTTTGGCAGTGTCGTTGGTCTGACCCGGCACTGCTTTGATGAGAGAATCAACGAATGCCCTTCCCTCCTGTGACACTGCTGGCAGGCTGATCACGAGAAAGAAAAAAGGTAGAAAATTTTTCATTGTTGGTTATTTTAAGCCGCTGAGGGCGTCTTTGTATGTTCTTCCAACAGGAAGTATGGTGCCTCTTACTTCTATTTCCTGTGCTTTGATCCGTTCTATGAAATGCTTCTGTACGGCGAAACTTTTATGGATGCGGATAAATGAATTGAATTCATTTTCCTTCAACAGGTTTCCCAGTGAGCTCAGTATACAATGTTTTCCGGTGAGGGTTACAATGCGTGTGTAATCTTTCAGGGCTTCCAGGTAAATGATCTCATGGAGGGGAAGTTTTACCTGATGGTGACCGTCTTTGATGAAGATGGTATTGCTGCCCAGGGAATGGTCCAGCAATGCCGCTTTATCGAGGATGGTGAAGAATTCCTGCAAACGGTCAACTGTTTTTGCGAAGCGCTCAGACTTCAATGGCTTTACTATAAAATCCAGGGCAGCCACTTCAAAGCTTTCAGCTGCATACTCCGGGTAGGATGTAATGAATACGCACGCGGGGATCTGCTGTAATTGTCTTCTCAGTTCAAGCCCACTCATGGCGGGCATATCAACATCCAGGAAGGCAATATCCGGAATACTGTTCTGTACCGCTGTCAGCGCGGTTCCCGGATTATCGTAGACACCGGCGACCTGCAACTGCGGATGTTTTTTAACAAGGGATAAAGTAGTGAGCCTGTCTATTTCCTGATCATCTACTACGATGCAGGTTAAAGGTCTGGCCATCAGTATTGAATTAAGTTGATTTCAAATATAATCAAAACTTGCTGTTCCTCTATTTAACCAGTCGTTCAGCGATTGGCCTTTTCTGTGGGTTTCAAGGAGGTATAGCTTTACTCCTGAAACAAAAAGCACAACTATGGACCGCCTTATTTTATTTGTTGTTCTGCTGGCAGGGTTACAGTTGACAGCCTGCAAAAAGAACGGGGATGACGACAGAAAATCCTCTGTTTCCAACAGGAAACCCAAGTCCATTCTTATGAACTGGAAGCATAACGGCACTACCTGGGTGCGGGATGGCTACATGATCCTGGACCTGGACCATGCTGAGAACAAGGATAAATCCTATTTCACGTTCGATCTTGTTAATACAACTTCCGGGTTCAAGTTCAAACTGAAAAAGGGGCCGTTGCCGATCGATAGTCTGGCCGAAAACTGGCCAGCGGAAGCGAGGGATGTGAGTTTCGGCTACAGCAACGATATGATAGTTAACCAGTATATGCGGCTGCAGAGCCAGACCACCGGGCCAAGGTTCAATTACCGGTATGATAGTATCCATAAATACTCCACCGGGATATACATGGTCAATTACCTCCATAATCCATTGTATGCCGGAAGCATGGCTCGCGAAAACCCGCAGGGCAGGGCCACTGGGTGGCGCGCTGATGGCGCAGGCAATTCCATTCCGTCGGATATAATTTATTACTTCTCTAAAGAGAGTTATTCGGAAGTGAGTGTGCCCGGATATGGCGGGATTGCGCTGAGTGGATTGTTGAGTGGATACAATCCCTGGATAGAGGTGGACATGATGATGACTTTCGAATCCACTTACAATTCATACCTCTTCTTCGATGTGGATGAATGGCGGTTCTTGTCTTTTGAAAGTAACTGTCCATCCAGCTATGGAACGGCATGTCTTAAAGGAACAGTACAGTATGTTGACTGGAGAAGTATGAATGAGCTCATGAACTGGCCCGAAGGCTGGGGCAAAAAATAATCCTATAATCATTTAATAATAACATCATGAAAACATTTCTTTTTCTCATACTCTCTATCTGCATTTCTCAATTGCTCGAAGCGCAGAGTGTGGTTGGAAAATGGAAAAAGATCTCGCATATGTCGGAGTATGAAGGGCAGAAGTTCGATAGTCATGTTGCATTGTTGAAAAGCAGGCCATGCGCTGAAAAGGTGGTCTGGGAGATCAACGCTGACGGTACTTTCCGGCTCAATGCAGCCAGTTCTGGTTGTGATGAGAACTATAAAAAGGTACAGGAAAAAATGTACGCCAAAACCAAATGGAAACTGGAAGGGAATAAGTTCACAACATCTGCTACCAATTTTGCGGTAGGACAATCCTACACGGTAGTATTTAAGGGAAACAAAATGATCATGACTGGTACCGAAGGGCAGGGAGTGATCACTTATCAGAAACTTTAAAAGCAAGATCATGATAAACAGAGTAATGTTCCTGGGAATGATAACATGGATGTTGATTTCCTGCAACAATGAAGGAGATCAATCAAAAGCGCCGGCAGAAAACAACCCTGCTTCCGGTAAAGGAAATTATATGACGATGAAGATCGATGGAAAAGAGTGGAAGGCCGATAATGTGGAAGCCGGTTATATGGGCGATGTGCTTGCTATCGGAGGCAAGAAAGGCAATGGCAGTACACAGCAGGAACTGACGATCAGTCTCTCCAACGCAACCGGTGCAAAAACATATACCATCAGTAATGCCAATTCAACTGCCGACGGCAGTAAGCGTCAGACCTCGCAGGATGTAGCACAACTTGCTAATCTTACTGTGACCAACTATCTCTGCGGAGGCCTGATGCAGGGCAACCAACTAACCATTGTGATCAGGAGAGCATCTAAAAGTGAGCAGGAAGTGGAAGGAAGTTTCAGTGGCACCATGCAATGTGTGGAAGGGAATCTGATCCGGATCACCGATGGGAAATTCTATTACCACCAATAAGTAAAATATGAAACAGGTACTGATGTTGATGCTGCTGACCGGCAGCCTGGGTGTACGTTGCCAAACGCTTACCGATGGAGAATACATGATCAAAATATTCGACACCGGAAAATTCCTGGCCATCGCAGGTGGATCGAATAACAATGGAGCGAACCTGATCCAGTGGGATAAAGAATATGGCCGTCATTTTTTCTTTCTGCTCAAACATCTTGGTAATAATGTATACACTGTTCAGTTGAAACATAGCGGAAAGTTCCTGAGCACGCAGGGGGTGCCCGCGGCAGGTGCAAAGTTGATTCAATGGGATTGGAAAGATCAGGACAATCAGAAATGGATCATTCAGAAACAGAAGGGCAGCCGGGGTTATGTGATCAGCTCTTTTCAGAACAGGATGCGCATGGTGGTACAGCATTTCAACTCCTCTGTAACGCCGGGCAATGGCGCTTATGCGTTCTTGCAGGGCGATAATACTATGCGGCCCATGGTGCTGGATTTCAAAAAGAATGAAGTGGATGAGGAGTTGCCCAAACCTCCGGGAAATGAACGTTTCAAGCCGGGCGTGTCTGATAACAAGTCTGAATAATCATCAAATCTATTTTTATGAAAGCGATATTTCTTTCGTTATGCCTCCTGGTAATCTCTTCTGTTTGTGCTGTGGCCCAGACCTATCAGGGCAGTCCGCCAAAGGATGGCCGTTATTACAAGATCAGGGTAGTTCAATCCGGAAAGTATGTATCAGTACATAACGGTTCAAATGATAATGGGGCGCGGCTGATGGAATGGCCTTATGAAGATAAGCGCTGGCAGAAATTCCTGGCAAAGAAGAATACGGATGCAAGCTGGAGTTTCTTCTGCCTCCATGGAAACAAAGCCATCTGCACAGAGAAGGGCGATGGAAGCGAAGATGATAAAGTAGTGCTGGGCTCCGCATCGCAATATTCCGGCAGGTGGGTTCTAAATTATACTACTGATTGTCTCGATGGATGGCAGATCAAATATGCACTGGGCGATAAACGGCCGATGCAGATCGTTCCAGGCGGTTTCTTTGGGTTGAAATTACAGGTGTACCAGGACGCAGCGCTGGATTGCAGCAACACTTATTTTTTTGAGGAAGTGGAAGCGCCACCCGTGGATGGGCAGAGCCGCCCTGTACACCTGAAGCCAGGCGGTATCTTAAAAAAGAAAAATTAAATCTTGAATTCTATCTATATGGATAAGCTAATTTTTTTATTGGTTGTCTGTCTTTTTGCCAACAGCACTGCTTTTGCAAGACAGGAGTTTGTGGCTAAGAAAGTGCAGATCGGGCAGCGCGAGCAGGAGTATCAGCTCAGCAAAGTCGGAAACTATTTTGTGCTGAATGGTGATATCATTATGGGTGATGATTTCCCTAAAAAAACTTCTTACCTGCGCACTGACCCTAATGGCCTGTTGCTCAATCTGTGGCCCCGTGGGTATATCCCGGTAAAGATCAGCGATCAGGTGTTTGAATATGGAATGTTTCCAACAGTATTACAGGCATTGTTGACGCTGAACACCAGAACCAACGTGCGTTTCATTCCTTATTCAAATGAAACGGACTTCATCAGGATAGAAATGCTGCTTGGGCCCGGAACGGATGAGATTGGAGGGCTCTCGGCTATTGGCAGACAGGGCGGTGAGCAGATCCTGTTCGTGAACAGGAATATGCCTGAATCTGTAGTGTTGCACGAACTGCTTCATGCACTGGGTCTGTGGCATGAACAGAGCAGGGCCGACAGGAATGATTATGTGGAAGTGAATATGAGTAATGTGAAGCCCGGGTTCAAACATAATTTTCAGATCGAACCTGGCGTGGCTATCGGCCCATATGATTATAATTCCATCATGCATTATGATGCCAATGCTTTCGGCATCAGTAAAGATGCAGTTACCATCAGGTGTAAGAATGGAACGAATGTGTCTGCCTGTAAATTGGGTAACGAAGTTTTGTCGGAAGGTGACCTGAAAGGGCTCAATGATATGTTTCCGAATAATCTCCGGTATCCCCGGCTTGACATAGAGATGATGTTCAAACGGCAGGCGCCGGCTCTTGCTTCCGGTCAGTTGAAGGAAGGTGTATACAGGATCAGGGTACGCAGTACAGGAAAATACCTGGATATAAAAGATATCAGTAAAGAAAAAGGAGCCGTATTACAGCAATGGGATGGCTTCAATCAGGCCAATCAGAAATTCGCTGTGAGAGGAGGTGTCAACGGATTTGAGATCACTCCCATGCATAGCAATATCAGGTTGGGAGTGCCTGCTGCAAGTACAAAGGACCTTACGGTCATTGCGCAGGAAGAGGCAGGCAATATCAATTTCAACCTGTTTTATATTCTCTGGCACGAGGCTATGAAAGGTTATACTATCCAGGTAGTGGGCAATTACAAATACCTGGGACTGCTTGGGCTGAACAATGGTGGCCTGATCATTCAGCAGGAAAAAGCAGTGCAATCATTTTCCTTTGAAAGAGTGGGAGACCTGCCGGTATTGGTGAAACCCAGGCAGGAGGATAAGATAAAAATGGTGAGCCCGATGGGGACCTATAAAGAGAAAGTGAAAAAGAATTAGATATTGATTGTAGCATAAGTGAAAGGCTCCGCCCCGGCGGAGCTTTTCTTTTGCAGGTATTGGGTCTGAGGCCACCTCCTATGCGCAGAAATTTTTTATTGCCGCCGGAATGATTATCTTAGGTTGATTAGTTAAACCATGCCTATGCGCTTCCGGATTCTCTATCTCCTGCTTTTACAGTTCTCTTATTACGGCCTGTTTGCGCAGAACCATTCAATTCATTTCAAGGCCATTGCATTCTTCACCGGAAAGAATGATCTTGCGCATATCAGCTTCGTACATGAAGCAAACAAATGGTTTTCAGAAATGAGTAAGCAGCATCATTTCTCCTTCGATTCCACTTCCGATTGGAGCAAACTGAATGATACGGTACTGTCAGCATACCAGGTGGTGATCTTTTTAGATACCCGTCCGGATTCCATCCCGCAACGCGAAGCTTTTCGCCGCTATATGGAAAAAGGCGGGGCCTGGATGGGTTTCCATTTTTCTGCTTTTGCGCTCACGCCATCAGCGTATCCCCAGAACTGGGACTGGTACCACAATGATTTTTTAGGATCGGGTGAATATGATGGGAATACCTGGAGGCCTACCGCTGCCATGCTGAAGGTGGAAGACGGAAAACATCCTGTTACCAAAGGAGTGCCGGCTGTATGGAAATCCGCGCCCAATGAATGGTACAAATGGACGAAGGACCTGAGGCGAAATGCTGCTATCAGGATATTGTTATCCATAGACAGTTCCTCCTTTCCGCTGGGAACAGGCCCCAAGCCGCAGGAGATCTGGCATAGCGGATATTATCCCGTAGCCTGGACCAACACAAAATACCGGATGGTGTACTTCAATATGGGACATAATGATATGGATTATGAGCATGGCACCAATAAGGAGCTGAGTGCTACATTTGGTAATAAAGTGCAGAATAAATGTATACTCCAGTCGTTATTGTGGCTGGGAAAAATAAAACGCTTTAACCTTTCTGAATGAACACGATATTAGGTTCCGGAATTGTAATCGGTCTGATCTTTCTGGTGACTGCCATGTATTTCAAAAGCAGTTACAGGAGGAAAAGCCGTAACCGGGAAATTTTCGTAAGAATAAAACCATTGCTTGATAAACTGGAAAACAACGAGCCTGTTTCTCCTGCTACAGTATTTCCTTTTGCTGCCGATATCAGGACCCGTCAAATGACCTATGCATTGCTGGCTGAATTTGAACGGCTTGATCTTTTCCCGGAAGAATATAACACGCTCATCAAAAGTGCCGAAGGACAGCTGGCCAACTGGCTTGAATATCCTACAGAACTGGATGCCTGTCCGGATGAAATGGAGTATATCAAACGGGTTACGCTCGATTTCGACGGTCAGCATAATTTTGTACATTACGAAGTGTTCAAATACCGCGTAAACGAGCCACACTGGGCCGCTGAAGACGGCTGGATGCTGGGAGTGGTGGGGCCTTATTTCGATGATAGCAACCCTTATGATCATGCGCGCGCTACCTTCAGCCGTACCAGCAGCACCGTGGACAAAGTATCACCCGAAGAGGAAGCAAAATGGGTACATGATAATATTTCCATGAGAGGATAGCGCTAATTGTTTTATTTTGGGATCATGACTCCCAGACGTCCACATCACCACCTGGCTTACTGTAGAGAATGAAATTGTAGCCACCATCACCGGGTTCTTATTACAGAAGCCCACCATGGAAAATATTCAGGCCATCGAGGATTGCGAGTTGTTTGCTATCCGGTTTGAGGACCTGGACCGCCTGTACAGGTATTGCATTCCTCGCGAGTGGAGGGGCACACTCAGTGTGTCAGGGACTTTGGGTAGTATTGATTCTGCATGATGGAAGCCAGGAAATTTCTTATTTTTAATATATAGGTTTCCCATCAACCTGGTCAGGAAATTTCACTGCGATATGAACATCACATTTCATAAAGTGCATCCGGCATTAAGCGAGTTCGTGGAAGCGATCTTTTGCTTAAATAGGGTGTCTGATGAAGCCGGTGATTATATTCAGACCAGTCTTCCAAGTCACGAATGCTTTCTCAGCTTTGAATACGAAACGGATTTCCAGGTAAGAACAGATAAAACGAATGGATTTTCACGTTTTCATTGCACCACTATCATTCCTCCGCAATTAGGTAAAACCGAGTTGAAAGGAAAGACCCTGAAATCTATCATTGTGAAGTTCAGAAGCGGTAGCTTTTTCAGGCTTTTCAAAGTCCCCATGTCCCTATTCAATAATGATTGTTACAATGCAAGAGATGTGCTGCATAAAGAATTTGCAGACCTCTTTGAAAGAATTGTGAATGCTGAAAGCCTGGTAGAAAAAATCAAACAGGTGGAAATCTTCCTGCTGACCTGCGCAGCCAATGCCAGTCCGTATCTGCCTGTTGACTATGCTTTTGAAAAATTATTGCACAGTAACGGCAATGTAGCTGTCAATGATATTGCTTCCATTGCCTGCATGAGCATGCGGCAATTGCAACGAAAATTCCTGGAAAATTTTGGAATGTCCCCCAAACACTATTCAAAGCTGGTGAGGTTTACAAAAGCCTACAGGATGAGAACGTTGCTTCCTCAACTGACCTGGGGAGAAATTTCCATGCGTTGCGGCTACTACGATCAGATGCACCTGATCCGGGATTTCAAAACCTTTGCTGCATTCAATCCGGGGGACATGGATATGAATAGAAATATGTCCGGTTTGATACTCCTTCCTGAAGATCCTCTGCAGGCCTGACGAATTGATCAGTGAAATTTGTCGCGTTTGTACTATTTCCCTGGCACGATTTGCGCATATTTTTGGCGCAGACATTACTATTCCTAAAAGTTAGTTTCATACCATATGAGAATTACTCTCCTGGTTATTGGGGTGCTGATCAGTCTGATGACTACAGCACAGATAAAAAAAGAAGCAAAGATCATTACGAAACCGAAAGTCCTTGACAAGAGTGGCACCCTGCCCCAGGCAGAAAAGAAAGTGGAGGCAAACGGAAAAAAGGTTGTCACAGGAGCTGATCTCTCCAAGGAAATGAACGGTGGCGTACATAACGTATTACGCGGAACTCCTATCGTTGCCACAGTAGGTGGCACTAAGATCACCACGTATATTGAACCACTGGACCGTGTCAGGGCAACTACCAGTAGTGGTAGAAATCCCAAGGCAAGGAACAAAGGAACTACCGATGATAACGGACTTATCTGCACATCTTACAGCATCTCCCTGAGCCCGGAGTCGGAAAGCTTCGATGCGCCACTGGCGGATAAAATGTCGCACACCTATCCCGGGGCCGCTTATAATTATAACGACTATATCAAGAACAATACGCAGCCACCTCATAATAAAAGCAAGCGGAATCCTATCATCCTCCAGGTGTCATCCAGTAGTGGTAATGGCAAGCAGATCCTGGTGGAAGATCCTACCAAGAACAACCTCGATGAAGCAGCAGGCAAATTGAAGTATGCATTACCCAAACAGGCAAATAATCTAAGTACGGAAATATATGTGCAGACCATCGTTAACGAGGCCACATTTGCGCTGAACGTGGAAGCGGGTGGTGGTGGTTACGGTTTTAAAGCCAGTGCGAAGTTCGGCTTGAAGTATGATAGCAAGAAGACCTATATGAGCATCGATGCCAAGCAGAAGAACTATGTGATCACGGCCAACAGGCCCGATGGTGCGGAAGGCGGTTTTTACAAAGATGAGGCGGAGAATGCAAAAAATGAAAATGTGTACATGTCGTCTGTGACCTATGGCAGACGTGTGATCGGTATTATAGAAACAGAGCTTGATCAGGAGCATATGGAAGTAGGAGCGAAAGCGTCCTATGATGGATTTGGCGTATCGGCCAATCTTGGTTTAGGCATCGTCGATAAAATGAGCAGGGCTAAAACCACGGTGCGCTTATTGTTTATTGGTGGGAATGGAGATGTGATCACTATTCCGAATCCTACAGCTGCATCAGTACAGGCTACCATCAACCAGTGGATGACCAGTACTTCCTCGCAGGCTGCTGTGCCGATTGAATATACATTCAAAAATATGCGCGATATCGGTATGCGATGGGAAAGTGTGGCAAGTAATATCAACTATCAGCAATGTGTGCCCAAGCCGCCTGCTGCTGCACCGCCGCAACCCTGGGACATCACCGTAACACTCAATAGTATCAGTAATAACAAAAAGGAAAGCGCCAAGCTGGGTATTTCACAATCGGTTGGTGTTTCTGTAAATGGACAATGGAAAAATGAAAATGCCGGACTTGACAAGCCGATCATCTGCTGGATGGAAGGATGGCAGGGTTGTCAGACGCCGCCACATATCGATTTCAGGCAACCGCACAGGATCGGAGATGCCACCCGCAGGTACACCATCAGTAATGAAGAATATGAACAGAATCCTTTGTTCCGGGTGGAGACGCAGCGGATCGTAACATACCGTACCAGCATCGGCGGCAGCAAGAATGAAAACAACCAGAAACAAAGAAGTGATAAACGACTGAAAGATATTGGCAGTGTGGCCACGTTTGATGTGCCGGTGCATATCAATGGCAGGATCTTCAGTTTCAATTATACTGTAAAGGTGATGCAAAGGCCGCCTGCACGGTAATTAACCAACAAAATATAGCAGTCATGAGAATATTATCAGCTATTGTTATATGCCTTGGCATGTCATTTACCGGCCATTCGCAATGTGCAGAGAAGATTTTTGGGAAGCAGTTGCAAAAGGGGATGTTTATTCATGGTAGTGCAGATAAAACAAAGTATGTGGCCGAGATCCTGTCTGTAAATGGTACTGAATTTTCCTGCCGCTTCATTCACTCTAATTCAGTATACCAGTTCACGGATTTCAAGCGGGCAGAAAACGGTTCGCCTGCCACCATGCAGGCAGTGGTGAAATCCAGTAAAGGCGGTGGTTATGCAGCAGGAACGGTTTTTATCATCAATGCGTATATGGTTGACCCCGATGCCTGTGATCTGACCGGGGCAAGTGAAAAACAACCTTATGATATCATCGCTACATTCAAAGCGGACAAGAAACGTTTTTTGGGAAGAATGATGGCAACCAGCACTGGTTATATAATAAAATTCGCGCATAGCAATAGTGTGTACACGGTTGATAAAAACCTGAAGGTAACAGGTGTTGAGGGCGGGGGATATATCGTGGGCAGTCAGATGGAGATTGCTCATGCGAGGGTATTACAATTCTGAGTGTGCGTTTTGGTAAATCTTAAATTATGGAAAGAAGGATTCTTTTCGCTTTTTCCTGTGTGTTTCTGTTGTGTGGGTTGAATAGTGTTGGAAGCGAGGTTTTGGATACTCCTGCCCGAAATGTGCAGTATGGTGATTCTGTAGTACTGCCTGAGTGTATTAAAAAGCTCACTGCCCCGCCTGCCAAAGGAGTACGTGCTTCTCTGGGTGCAAAGCAATTCCGGCATACATATCTTTTAAAGAATGGAAACACACTTTATGTTCTTCATTCGAAACCATCAATCGGCTGTCATATCAATGAACCTGCCAGTACTAAATATTACAACGATTCCTGTAAGCTGGTAGCAAGCTTTCCAACTAAATTCTCCATCAAACAAGGCTTTAAACCTTATGTAGCTGACGGATACAAACCGGAAGATTTTCCGGAAGCGGCGCAGGGAGATTACCCGGCGTACTTCCAAAAGCAGCAGAAAGCCGGCACTGAGAACAGGATCATTATCAGTGATGCCAGGGCCAAAGATCCCTTTCCTGTTGAAAGGAAATTCAGTATTACTGCTGTGGAAGATGATGTGCTGAACTGGAAAAGGGGAGATGTAATTAGCATATCAACCAAAAGCGGATTGAAACATTACCGGAATAATAAGCTGCTGAACAATTATAAAATAGTTCCGCAACTTACCACAACAAAGACAGAGGCGCAATGCAGGGTACCGCCTTGTTTCACCACTATTACAAATGTGCTTGTGTATCATATGGATGGGATCAGGCGATTTGTGGAAATCCGGAACAATGGGTTTATGATCTCTTCAAGTGAATATGCTGATGCTCCTTCGCCCACAAAAAATATTGACCTGACCTGGAAGAGGGCGTATACCGTCAGTGCCAAATGATCACACTTAAATTACAGCTATGAATGTTCTCTTATTGATCAGTTATTTATTATTTGCAGGAAGTAATAGTGCAGGAAGCAGTGCGCGTGTTGCAAATCAGAAAAGTACCGAACTTTCCATCTTATTTCCTAAGAACAATCAGAAAGTTCGCGGTGAATATAAGGTCTATGGAAAAGCAAAGCCAGGATCTGTGGTAGTGTTACATATCAGCAGTTCGTATTATAAAACTGCTCATGATAACCGGCAGAAGATTTACAAAGGGCAAGGTCCGATCAAAAGAATGAACAGGAAATTTTCACTGACTGCAGACCGCAGCGGCAACTGGATCCTTAAAAATATAGAATTGCTGAATGCCGGCTGGGAAGAGGATTTTGTCATCAAGGCCAGTTCAGGTAAAAACACCGTTTCGATTCTGGTTTTTGATCATACTCATCCTGTAGCCATGGATTAGAAAACTGCTTTCTCTGATGCCGGTATGATAGCAGTCTCCACTGGCATAACATGAAAAAGCGACTACATTTTATTGTAATCGCTTTTCTTTTTAGTACCGGGGACGAGAGTTGAACTCGTGACCTCAGGGTTATGAATCCTGCGCTCTAACCGCCTGAGCTACCCCGGCGTGGCCCTTTCAAAGATATTTCGCTGTTGAAAGGGGTGCAAAAATATATAAAATCTCCTTTCGGAAAAAACTTATTTCGTTCTTCCTGGATATTCTTTTAATGCCGCTTCTAAACAATCCATGGCGGAATTCAGGTCGTCAACGTTCAGAACGTAGGCCAGGCGTACTTCATTCAGTCCTAAACCCTTTGTTCCATAGAAGCCTGTGGCGGGCGCCAGCATTACGGTCTGGTTGTTATGGCTGAAGCTTTCCAGCAGCCACTGGCAGAATTTATCGGAATCATCGATGGGCAATTTGGCCATTGCATAAAAAGCGCCGCCCGGGTTAGGACAGAATACACCTTCCATGGCATTGAGCCTTTGTACCAGTACATCCCTGCGCTTCTGGTATTCGGCGCGGGTGGCATCAAAATAATTATCGGGGAGGTCAACAGCTGCTTCGCCCAGGATCTGTGCAAAGGAGGGAGGACTTAGCCTGGCCTGTGCAAATTTCATGGCTGAATCCAGTACCTGCTGGTTCTTTGTTACGAATGCACCGATACGGCCGCCGCAGGCGCTGTATCTTTTGGAAATGGTATCCATCAGGATCACATTCTGCTCGGCGCCTTCCAGCTGCATAGCGCTGATCTGCTGACCATCGTAAGCAAACTCACGGTAAGCTTCATCCGAAAACAGGAACAGGTTGTGCTTGATCACAATTTCCTTCAGTGTGTCCATCTCTTCTTTGCTGTAGAGATAACCTGTGGGGTTGTTGGGATTGCAGATCACGATAGCTTTCGTGCGTGGCGTGATCATTTTCTCAAAATCGCTGATA
>NZ_JBQCGW010000286.1:0-29999 GCF_051955275.1 Pseudobacter sp.
GCCCTTCGATAAAGTGATCATCACTGCAGCAGCGCCGTTCATTCCCCCAAAACTGGTAGAACAACTGAAACCCGGCGGTAAAATGGTGATCCCCGTAGGAGCAGGCGATGTGCAGCAGATGATGCGACTGACCAAAAAAGCTGATGGCAGCATCATACAGGAAGTGTTCGAGAACTTCTCCTTCGTTCCCATGCTCGACGGCAAAAACGGATAACAGCTATATAATTATACATGCGCAAGCAACTGGTAATTTTCGGGACCGGCAATGCAGCCACTGTACTGAGCCTGCTCTTTGCAGAGGAAGGCCACCGGATCCTCCAGGTCTATGGCCGCGACGCCCAAAAGGCAGCAACACTGGCAAAACGCTGCAATGCAGCGGGCATCAGTGATCTGGCCGAAGTGAACATGGGTGCGGACCTGTATGTGATCGCCGTTTCCGATTCGGCAGTGGCTTCCCTTGCAGCAGGTCTGCAATTGGGCAACAGGATGCTGGTGCACACCGCCGGCTCCGTATCCAGAGAAGTACTTTCCGGAAGCAGCACCAACTATGGTGTGCTCTATCCGGTGCAAAGCCTGCGCACAGAAAGAGGCGATGCACCGGACATTCCATTCCTGGTAGATGCCAATACTGAAGCAGGTATTGAAACATTGAAGTCGATCGCAAAGACCGTATCGACTAAAGTACAACAGGCAGATGACGACCAACGGTTACGACTACACGTAGCCGCCGTGATCGTCAGCAATTTCACCAATCACCTGTATGCATTGGCCGAAGCGTATTGTAAAAAGGAGGGAACTGATTTCAGAATGTTACTGCCATTGATCAGCGAAGTGGCTAACCGCATCCAGTATGCTTCCCCGAAAGATGTACAGACCGGACCGGCTGTCCGGCATGATCAGAACACTATAGAGAAACATCTTCAACTGTTACAGCAATTTCCGGAGTTGCAACAACTGTATGCTGCGCTGAGTAACAGCATTCAAAACATGTACAAATAAGCATTCGCAGCGGCCATTAGCCCACGTCCCCGCGAGTTACTTATATTGGTTCGCCTCTGGCGAACACCTTGTAGCCGGGAGGCGACGAAATTAGCAATCACCCGCCGGAGGAGAGCGACTGGCACACTCCGTTATTTCTTTTTCCTTGCTGTTTTGCCGGGAGCGGCGTAGCCGATATCTTTCTTCAAAGCGCCAGCCTGCGGCTTGTCCTTTTTCTTTTTTCCCTCCTTTACTTTCTTCTCCTTTATCACAGCAGGGTAGGGCTGCAAATATCTTTCCCTGATGATATTCATATGATGCTGCAAATGGCCGGCAGTCACAAAGGCAAGCGTGGCCACACTTACAGGGCTGTTATTGGCAATACCATGGTACAGCAGTTGCTGCTCATCCAGCGTGGAGAAGAGTATTTCATTGGCATTTCTCAGCACAAAGAATTCATTCACCAGCTCTTTCCATTTGCGTTTTCCGGCGAGCGAATTATCAGCCCACATATTCTCATCAAAACCCGGCAGGGGATTAATATCCTTACGCGCGATATGCAAAGCACGGAATGCAAACACACGCTCGGCATCTATGATATGCTGCAGCATTTCCTTTAACGTCCACTTGCCCGGAGCATAGGCGTAATCAGCTTTTTTCTTCGGGATATCATTTAGCAGTTTCCTGAATTGTTTGGTATTCCGGGTGATCCCTTTAATCGGATCTGTTTCTTTCACGAGGCTGACATAACCATGCATCGATGGAGGGATCTGAAGATTTTCGCGGACCATATATTTATTTTAAATGACAGAATGGTGGAGGAGACGGACAGGTAATTTACGTAACTCTTTCGAATGCTATTGTTATTAAATTACCGGGGACGTGAGCGACCGGGCACTGCGAAATGAAATGGGGCTGACCTTTGTGTGGTCAGCCCCATTATTATTTGATACAGGTAACTTATTACCCTTTCTTGTTCTTCATCGTGGGTTTCACGTTGCTTTTCTTCTTTTCAGGAGCTGCTGCGCCTTGCAGGGTGGCTGCAATCTTAGCCGCTTCATAAACGTTCACCAGACCGCCTGTTACTGAAAGCTCATTCATACTTACCATTTCATCAGTGCCTGGTTTCCTTACTTTTTCGGCAGGAACCTGGGCTGATTTTTCGATACAGTATTTAAGCTGAGCAGGAGTGAGTTTGGGGAAGTATGATTTCAGGAATGCAGCAATACCGGCCACTACAGGGGAAGCCATGCTGGTACCCTGTGCATCGCCGTAAGTAGTACCGCCGGGGATGGTAGAGTAGATCTTCACACCTGGAGCAAATACGTCAACCTGCGTTTTTCCGTAGTTGGAGAAGGAAGCTGTGAGGCCACCTGCAGCATCATCACCGCTGGCGCCTACTGTGATCCAGTTTTCAGCTTTGCCTTTACCACTCTGGAAGGTAGGGCTGGGGAAATTGTCTTTTGTATCTACGTCTTTAGCGTCGTTACCGGCCGCGTGAACCAGCAGAACACCTTTGGAAGCTGCGTACTGAACGGCTTCGTCCACCCATTTCTTATTGGGGGAATAGTCTTTTCCAAAGCTCATGTTGATGATCTGAGCGCCGTTGTCAACTGCATAGCGGATAGCCAGTGCAATATCCTTGTCGTGCTCATCGCCGTCAGGTACTGCGCGAACAGCCATGATACGAACATTGTCAGCAACACCGTCCATGCCTTTGCCATTGTTACGAACAGCGCCGATGATACCGGCTACGTGTGTACCGTGGAAAGGAGTATTGGCCATTACGTCGCCATTACCATAATATTTGTCATTGATATCGTCTTCATTGTCGCCGGTGATGGCAGCGCGGAAGTTCTCAGGCGCTTTGTCCTTTGCTTCTGCTTTCTTCACCTCGCTGTTCACATATTCGCCGAAGCCTTCGATGAATTCCTTGTTGGTGGTCTCCATCATTTTGTTGGCCTTGAACAGGTAGAGGAATCCGCCTTTGGCGCTTTTTTCAGCGGTGGTAGTGGCAGTGAAGGTATCCAGTTCATTACCGGTGTACACATCTTTCTTCATACCGGCACGGATGATGCTGTCGCTTCTTTCTGCATTTTTGAGGGCTCCCTTGAGCATCGACAGGTCTGCGCCGCCGCTGTTATCACCTTCGATCTTCTCTTTGGCTTTAGCCCACATCTTATAGTTTTCAGCGTCCTCACCGGTAAGGGTGGTAGGATCTACCTTCTCAAATTTAGCTTTGAATTTATGATAAACGCGGGCGCCTTCGTAACTGTCCTGTTTCAGGTTGCGGCCGTCTTTTGAACCGAGGAAGTTCCATCCATGTACGTCATCGATATAACCGTTCTTGTCGTCATCGATACCGTTGCCGGGGATTTCTTTGGGATTCACCCACAGCACTTCTTTCAGGTCTTCATGAAGCGTGTCGATACCGGAGTCGATCACGGCTACCAGTACGGGTTTGCTTTTCAGGTTCTTTGACTTTACGAACTCATATGCCTTTTCGAGGCTGATTCCACTGTATCCGTCTTTCGTTTTGTCGAGCAGGTGCCAGCCTTTTGGCACGGTACCCTGTTTAGCTCCTTCTTGCTGCTGACCAATGGCAAGCATACCAGAGATCATAAGGGCCGAAGTAAGCCCCATAGTCTTTCCCAATTTCATCATTGTTATTGTTTTATTTGCAATATCTAACAGATGGAGGTAATGAACGTTCCGGTTGTCAGAAGGTACAAATATCCCTTTTTTTCGCGCTCCTTTAACGTTAATTTTCAACCTGTCAGTGTTACAGAACTAAAAGTAGATAAAATGCGCTCACCCGCGCAGTAAACTACATGAAAGGCAAACACCTGTAAAGAGCAAAAGGGTGAACCATTTCAGCGGTTCACCCTGTTTGCAGTTGTTAATTATGGCGGGTTAAGGGGAAATACTTATCTGCTGGCGGCGCTGGCCTTCCAGGCAGCTGACGGGCGGATATAGCCCCAGTCGCTTGCCAGTCTGAGCTCCACGCGGCGGTTATTAGCTCTTCCTGCCTCCGTTTTGTTGTCGGCAATCGGCTTGGTCTGACCAAATCCGCTTGCATCCAGTCGCAGGTGATTAATGCCTTTCTGCACCAGGAACTGTTTTACCGCATTGGCGCGCTTGGCGCTCAGGTTCAGGTTTCGCTGTGCATTCCCGGTATTATCGGTATGTCCGTCGATCGCCATCACCAGGTGCGGATTGGTGTTCATGATCTCCACCACATCGTTCAGGGCTTTGAGCGAAGACGGGGTCAGTTTCTCACTTCCGTTCTCAAAGTAGATCTGCCTGGCCACATAGTTCACTTTATCGATCAGGTCTTTCCTGATCTCAGGGCAGCCGTTGCTGCCTTTCGGACCGGCAAGGGTAGGGCATTTATCTTCCTTGTCTGGAATGCCATCCTTATCGGTATCCAGCAGCGGGCAACCGTTGTTCTCAGGGCTACCAGCCAGGGTAGGACATTTGTCCTCTTCATCGTTCACACCATCCCTGTCGGAATCCGGAATGGGGCAGCCGCCATATTTCTGTTTGCCGGGAACATCCGGACATCTGTCCTGATCATCAGGGATGCCGTCGCCATCAGCGTCAGGAGGAGGACAGCCATTGTATTTTTTCAGACCGGGAACATCCGGGCATTTATCAACTTTATCGGCAACGCCATCTCCATCCCTGTCCGGACAACCGCCAGCGGCGAGGGTTCCGGGCTCAAGTGGACAGGCATCGTCCTTATCGATGATACCGTCATTGTCTTTATCCTTGGGTTTGCCCTGGAAGATCGGCGGCTTGCTCAGCCAGATACCCAGGGTAGCGCCCATTACCTGGTTATTGAATTTACCATCGTAAGGGGCCGTATAGAAATTGTTCAGGCCCTGGCTCATGAAGGCAGATACGAACACGCTTCCGAACTCCAGGCCGGCTCTCGCATTCACACCATAATCGATGGTCTTTACTTTCCAGGTTGCATTTCCTGATTCAATGGGTTGTTCGCTTTTCTTCAGGCGGACCGAATTGTTCTGTTCCAGCAGCCTGGTTTCCGTGCCTTCCTTTCCGGTATAAAAGAATCCGATATAAGGACCGGCACTCACAAAAAAGTTGGTCTTCCTTCCTAACGGCAACTTATAGGTGATATTCACCGGAATGTCGATGTAATTAGGGAAGAAAGATTGTTTGAGCGAGAGGCTGTCTGTTTGGACGGAGGCTGTATCGTATGTGCGGGAGAACTTCCTGCCCTTGGTCATGTAAAAGATCCCGGGCTGAATATTCCAGCGTTTGTTTTCGCTGATCGGGAATTCAGCCAGTACGCCAACGTTGAAGCCGGCGCGACCGGAATAACCAGGTTTAGTGTAGTTATCCCATCCCGGAAGATTGTTGCTCTCCAGGATCTTGGATTGGTGAGGGCCTCCTGCCAAAGCCAGGCGGAGCTGGCCAAATGATACAGAAGTGAGCATAGTAATGCACAGCAGTGTAAACAGTTTTTTCATCTGCAAAATTTTGTCTTGTATAAGGTCAGGATCGACAGAAACCTTCCAGACTAGTTAACTGTTGTGCATTTGGCATGCAGTTTGCCTTACTGGGGCAGGGGTTAGTTAGTATAGTTTGGCCGTTTCAAACCGATATAGGATTTCCAATGGTCCTTAACGCTTTGGAGGCCAATCTTATTTTATGGGGAAGAAGGAAAAGAGTAGAAAGTAACAATTATCAACAAAAAGAAGCCGGCATACATCCGGTGGTGCTTTATAACGATCATTTTCTCTGATCGATTGTGCATCACAGTTCGTATGCCGGCATATATATTTAAAGATCAAACTTAATGCCCTGGGCCAACGGCAATTGCGTGGAATAGTTGATGGTATTTGTCTGTCTGCGCATATACGCTTTCCATGCATCGCTTCCGCTCTCGCGTCCGCCGCCTGTTTCTTTCTCACCACCAAAAGCACCACCGATCTCAGCACCTGATGTACCGATATTCACGTTGGCAATACCACAATCACTGCCGGCTGCCGACAGGAATTGTTCCGCTTCGCGAAGATTGAGCGTCATGATACTGGAGCTCAGTCCCTGAGGCACCCCATTCTGAATAGCGATGGCTTCTTCTATAGTGGAATACTTTAATAAGTAGAGGATAGGAGCAAAGGTCTCATGCTGCACGATAGCATATTCAGGTTTTGCTTCCGCAATGGCCGGTTTCACATAACAACCACTTTCAAAACCTGCGCCTTCCAGCACACCGCCTTCCACTACAAAGCTGCCGCCTTCTTTCTTACAGGCTTCAATAGCCGAAAGATACATTTTCACGGCATCCTGATCGATCAACGGTCCCACATGGTTCTTCTCATTCAGCGGATCTCCGATCACCAGCTGCTTGTAGGCTGCCACCAACTTGGTTTTCACCGCATCATATACGCTCTCATGAACAATCAGCCTCCTGGTAGTGGTACATCTTTGTCCGGCTGTACCCACCGCACCAAACACTGCACCGCGGATAGCGATATCCAGGTCGGCATCCTTTGAAACGATGATGGCATTGTTACCACCCAGTTCCAGCAGCGCCCTGCCCAGTCTTACACCCACTGCCGCACCAACGGCCTTGCCCATACGCGTTGAACCGGTAGCAGACACCAGGGGAATACGTGCATCGGCACTCATCCATTCGCCGATCTCACGACCGCCAACCAGCAATCCGCAAACGCCTTCCGGTACATTGTTCTTTGCAAATACTTCTGCTATTATATGCTGACATGCAATAGCACAAAGAGGGGTCTTTTCAGACGGCTTCCAGATACACACATCGCCGCAAACCCATGCCAGCATGGTGTTCCAGCTCCAAACCGCTACCGGGAAATTGAATGCAGAGATAATCCCTACCAGTCCGAGCGGATGGTATTGCTCATACATCCTGTGCATGGGGCGCTCGCTGTGCATGGTCAGGCCATGCAGCTGACGGCTCAGCCCAACCGCAAAATCACAGATATCGATCATCTCCTGCACCTCTCCATAACCTTCCTGCAGGCTCTTTCCCATTTCATAGGAAACCAGCTTGCCCAGCGGCTCTTTGTACATGCGCAGTGCCTCGCCGATCTGGCGTACCACTTCACCACGGCGGGGAGCGGGCCATTTACGCCATTCCTGGAAGGCAGCCTCCGCTTTAGCGATCACTTCATCATAATTCTGGCGGTCTGCCGCTTGCACAGACCCGATCAACTTGCCGTCAACGGGGGAGTAGGAGTCGATTTTGTCGCCGTTGGCGGTCAGCCATTGCTGGCCGGTGGCGGCGCCGGAGTTGATTTGTTTTATTTTGAGGGATGCGAGAAAGTCTAACATGAGAATGCGTTTAAGGATGCGAATTTATAACAAATTGAGATGGTATATGTTCGGGATTGATGGATGAGTGTTAAGTGGGAGTGATTGTTGGATTATCTTGGCTGTTGGGACTTCAGGGGCTCGGGGGCCCTGGGGGATATGCAGGGACGGCTGTAAATCTGCCAAACAGCCTGGAATGCATATGGGCTATGGATTTGAGGGATGGGGCTTTTGTAGCGCTGATGTAGCTGCGGGACAACAGATTTGAAGGCTGCTCCTGCATATCCTCCAGGGCCAGGCACGTTGAAGGTGCGTCACCGGATACCCGATAACACGCCATCCAAAATCTGGGGGGAGGGAGGGGGGGTAAAGAGTGCGTCAGCGAAATGAAGCAGGTGCAGTGGGGCATGAGTTTTAGGGGCAGCGTATCATTGGCCACAACCTTTATCAATATAAATATAAAAGGGATTGTGCAATACAGATCATTGCGCGTGGATGGTATGTCAAATTGCTACTTAGGGTATTGATGATTCAAGCACCGCAGCAACGGATAATAATGGCTCCCATGAAGGTTACCCCCTTTGATTTTTAACCAGCATTAACAAAAGATGTGGGCGCCTTGAATCTCCGGTAAACAGCCTGCTGCAATATCTCAGAGAGTAAGGCAAAGAGTTGTGGGATGACGGCCTTCAAATCTGTTGCCCCACAGCTCAATTCATATTCCCTTGCTTAATCCCTCAAATCCATAGCCCATATGCATTCCAGGCTGTTTGGCAGATTTACAGCAGGAAAACCACAACCCTTTGCCGCCCCCCCAAAAACCTAATATTGCTCCTGATCATTCGGAAACTCATTCGCCTTCACATCCTTAATATAATGCTGCACCGCCCCCGTGATTTGATCGGCGAGATTGAGGTATTGCCTGAGGAATCTCGGCTTGAATTCGTTATTGATACCCAGCATATCATGCATTACCAGCACCTGGCCATCGCAATGCTTTCCCGCACCGATACCGATGGTAGGGATGACAAGGCTTTCAGAAACTTCCTTTGCGAGCTGTGCGGGGATCTTCTCCAGAACAGTGGCAAAGCAACCTGCCTGTTCCAGCAGTTTGGCGTCTGCGCGCAGTTTGGTGGCTTCCGCTTCTTCGCGTGCTCGTACGGTATAGGTACCGAATTTATAGATGGACTGGGGAGTGAGGCCCAGGTGGCCCATTACAGGGATGCCTGCAGCCACAATGCGTTTTACGGATTCGAGGATCTCTTCCCCGCCTTCGAGTTTAACGGCATGGGCGCCGGTTTCCTTCATGATGCGGACGGCCGAGATCAGTGCTTCCTTGGAATTGCCCTGGTAGCAACCGAAGGGAAGGTCTACCACTACCAGGGAGCGGGAAACACCGCGGATCACGGAGGAAGCGTGATAGATCATCTGGTCCAGCGTGATGGGCAGGGTGGTTTCATGACCGGCCATCACATTGGAGGCGGAGTCGCCCACCAGGATCACATCGATATTGGCGGCATCAAAGAGGCGGGCAAAGGAAAAATCGTAGGCGGTGAGCATGGAGATCTTCTCGCCCTGTGATTTCATCTTTTGCAGCGTGTTGGTGGTAATACGTTTGATTTCTTTGCTGACTGACGACATAAACTGGAGTTTTTAGCGCTGAGCGGGAGGGAATATGGCTCTGCATTAGAATAAAACACATTCATAATGCTCCTCGCAGTTCGTTAATAAAGATTGGCGAAGGTAGGGATTTCGGGAAAACAAGGGATCAGAAAATAGCCTGCCGGCTTTTCACCAGTTCCTCGTAAAGATGCTGGATCAGACCATCTGCCAGGCCGATCTTGGGCACGTAAATTTCTTTGATATTGGCCCATCTCATGATGTTCACATAGATCTGGAGGGCCGGCACGATCACATCTGCGCGGTCTTCCCGCAGTTTATAAAGACGTTGGCGCTCCTGAACGGAGAAACTGCTGAACTCCTTGTAATAGTCTTTCAGCATGTCGAACGTGAGCGGCTTGCCTTCCTTCCGCTTGGAAAGGGAGAAGATCTTGTTGATATTACCGCCGGAGCCGATAGCAATGATATCGTCAGTATGGCCGCGGGTCTCGCGGCGGACGGCATCCTTCATCTCATCCCAGTGCGATTCCTCCACCTGGCGTTTGAGCAGGCGGATGGTTCCGATATTGAAACTGTTGCGGAATTTGAGCTTGCCTTCGGCGAAGAAGGAAAGCTCGGTGCTGCCACCGCCTACATCGATATAGAGATAGGTATGTTCTTTATCCATTTTTTCAGCCACATGGTTCTCATAAATGAGGGTGGCTTCGGTATCACCGGTGATGATATCGATATCGATCCCCGTTTCCTCCTTCACGCGTTCGAGGATCTGTACGCCATTGTCGGCATCCCGCATGGCGGAAGTGGCAGCGGCCCTCAGGTGTTGCAGCCCCACGCCATAAGCATCCAGCAGGAGTTTGTATGCCTTGATGGTGCTGAGGATCATCGATTCTTTTTCGGGAGAGATGGACTTTTTTTCAAATACATCAAAACCAAGGCGGAGCGGCACTCTCACGAGGTTGATCTTCTGGAACTCAGGTTTCCCGTTGTCCGCATGAAATACATCGGAGATCAGTAAACGCGCTGCATTGCTTCCTATATCGATAGCCGCCAGTCTCATGGGTAATTATGCATCACTTGCAGCCAGTGCTTCCGCGTTGGAGGAATGCGAAGGATCTGCGTGGACGATGGTTTTTTGATGTAAATATTGATAAATCTCTACCTGGCTCCGGACCTTCTTCTGCTTTCTGTCGCGCGCATACCGGTTGCTCAGTTCATTGTCCAAAATTCTGGCTTTTACATTATCTCTCAATTGAATTTCCAGTATATTTTTCAACACCCGCTTTATCTTGTCGTCAAGAATGGGACAAGTGGCTTCCACACGGTGATCCAGGTTACGCACCATCCAGTCTGCAGAGGAAATATATACCTTTTCATCGCCGCCGTTGTGGAAAATAAATACCCGGGCATGTTCCAGGTACTCGTCCACGATGCTCACGGCCTTCACCTGTTTCTTGAATTTGAGGCTCTCTGAATACATGCAGAAGATGCCACGGATCACCAGGCGGATCTCCACACCGGACTTTGCGGCATTATACAATCGCTCGATCAGGTCTTCATCGGAGAGCGAGTTCATTTTGAGTATGATGGAAGCCGGCTTTTTGGCGCGGGCATTCCTGATCTCTTTATTGATCAGTTTGTACAGCTCGCGGCGCAGGCTGGTAGGGCATGGGATCAGTGTTTTGCAGGCCTTCAGGAATTTAGCGCCGTCCTTCGGATTTTCCAGGTAATTGAAGATGCGGTTCACATCGGCCATGATGAAACGGTCTGAAGTAAGCAGACAGTGATCCCCGTACACGGTACTGGTCTTTTCATTGAGGTTGCCCGTACTCACAAAACCGTAGTGGATGGTGTGGTTGTTCACGCGTTTCTTGATCATCAGCAGCTTCGCATGCACCTTCATGTTAGGTACGCCGATGAGCACTTTCACGCCTTCTTCCTCCAGTCTTTCCTTCCATTCCAGGTTGGCTTCTTCATCAAAGCGGGCGCGGAGTTCTAACATCACCGTTACCTGTTTGCCGTTGCGGACGGCATTGATGAGGGCATTGATCACCTTTGAGTTGGAAGCGAGGCGGTAGGCAGTGATCTTGATGGCGGTCACTTCCGGATCGATGGCCGCTTCGCGGAGCAGGTCGATCACCGGGTTGAAAGAGTGGTAGGGGAAATTGAGCATGATATCCTTTTCCAGGATCACGTCGGTCACCCGCATGGTATTCTTGAGCAGCTGGTGCTGGAAGGGCTTCTTCCGCTGGCTCTTTTTGGAGAACACATCGGGGAAGTCCATGAAATGCCTGAAATTATGGATGCGGCCGCCGGGTATCACGCTCTCCTTGCGACTGAGATTGAGTTTACGGATGAGGAAATCGAGCAGGCCATCGTCCATTTCCTTATCGTACACAAAGCGCACGGGCTTGCCTTTGCGGCGGTTGCGCAGTCCTTTTTCGATCTTCTGGATCATGGTGGTGCTCACGTCATTGTCCAGGTCGATCTCCGCATCCTTGGTGATCTTGAACACCCAGGATCCGAACCGGTCGTATCCAAAATAAGAGAAGATGCTTTTCAGGTTGAAGCGGATCACGTCTTCCAGGAGAATGATATGCTGCTCTCCGTCGGGGGAGGGCAGTTTGCAGAAGCGGCCCACAGATTTGGAGGGCACTTCAATGAGGGAGTACTTGCGGCGGAGGCTCTGATCGCGGCGGCTGAGCACTACGCCCAGGTACAATGATTTTTCCCGCAGGTAGGGTAGTTGCGGAAGGTTTTCCACCATGATGGGGATGATATTGGAACGGACCTCTTCCTCGAAATAGGTCTGTACAAATTTCTGTTGCTCCTTATTCAGCTGTTTTTCGTTGATCAGGAAGATCTTTTCCTTTTCCAGTTCGCGGCGGACGCTTTCCCAGATGGTATTGAAGGAGGTCTGCTGTTCCAGCACGATCTGCTGGATCTCGTCGAGGATCTTACCCGGGGCGGCTTCCAGGTGCATATTCTTGATCTTTCTGCCGAGCTCGGCCATTCTTTTGAGGGTGGCTACGCGAACGCGGAAGAATTCGTCGAGATTATTGGAGAAGATACCCAGGAATTTGATCCTTTCGCGCAGTGGCACGGTGGGATCGGCCGCTTCCTGAAGCACCCTTGAGTTAAAGCTGAGCCAGCTGATATCCCTGGCAATGGTTTTTCGTTTCATGTACTGCATTGGGTCAGGCGGTTTTATCTCAAAGTTGACACACCTGAAATGAACTTTAAATTAAGTAATTATTAATTATCGGGTTAAGAATCATGCAAATAAGATTCCCTTTTCCGGGATAATCCGTACATTTGCAGCTTTGGCGCCGGGAGTTAAATGATTAAAAAGGACCGGTTATCAACATTGTTGATAACCTTTATTTGAAAAATCACCATTTTCTTTTTGATAATTAACAGCATTTACCGACCTTCGCCGTCCTAAATTTTTCAAGTCATGGCAAGAGTATGTCAGGTGACAGGTAAAGTTCCGGTAACCGGAAACCGTGTATCACATTCAAATATCAAGACAAAGCGCCGGTTTTTACCAAACCTGCAAGTGAAACGTTATTACCTGCCCGAAGAAGAAAAGTGGATCACCTTAAAGCTGTCTACCGAAGCTATCCGCACCATCAACAAGAATGGTCTGTACAGTGTAGTGAAAGAACTGAGAGCAAGAGGAGAGAAGATCTAATCAATCAATTAGTCAAATTTTCAATGTACATATATGGCAAAGAAAGGTAACAGGGTACAGGTGATTCTGGAATGTACCGAGCACAAGACCAGCGGTCAGCCCGGAACCAGCCGGTATATCACACAAAAAAACAAAAAGAACAATCCTGAGCGTATGGAGCTCAAGAAGTTCAACCCGATCCTGAAGAAGGTTACGGTGCACAAAGAGATTAAATAATCTTCAACTAAATAATCATGGCAAAAGCAGCTTCTAAAAACGCGAAGGTTAAAGATGCGAAAGCTTCAGCTGAAGCGAAGAACTATACCAAAGTGATCCGTGCTGTTCGCAGTCCGAAGACCGGTGCCTATACTTTCAAAGAGGCCATCGTTCACAAGGACAAGATCAAGGACTACATGGCTAAAAAATAAGTGGATAGTAAGTACAATATTAAAAGCTGTTCTCCGGCGAGGACGGCTTTTTGTATTTTATATTTGCACAAATTCTGACTATGGGTTTTTTCGGAAAACTATTCGGTAAGAAAGAAAAGGAGTCGCTGGACCAGGGTCTGCAAAAGACCAAGGAAGGATTCCTGTCAAAGATTACCAAGGCAATTGCTGGCAAAAGTTCAGTAGATGATGAAGTGCTGGATAATCTGGAAGAAGCACTTGTGAGTGCAGACGTGGGTATCGACACAACCGTTCAGATCATCAGCCGCATTGAAAAGCGGGTAGCCAAAGATAAATACCTCAATACCGGCGAGCTCAACAGGCTGCTGCAGGAGGAGATCGAAGCCGTTCTGGTGGATGCCGACCAGGCTTCTTCCTATACCTTCAGCTCTGAAATGCCCGCCAAACCTTATGTGATCCTGGTAGTAGGTGTGAATGGTGTGGGTAAGACCACCACCATCGGCAAGCTGGCTTACAATTTCAAGAAAGCCGGTAAGTCGGTACTGCTGGGCGCTGCCGATACATTCCGCGCCGCAGCGGTTGACCAGCTCACTATCTGGAGCGAGCGCGTGGGTGTTCCCATCGTCAAACAGCCCATGGGCTCCGATCCTGCTTCCGTTGCCTTCGATACCGTTCAGGCCGGGGTAGCCAGAGGAGCCGATGTGGTGATCATCGATACCGCAGGCCGCCTTCACAACAAGGCACACCTTATGGACGAGCTCAGCAAGATAAAGCGCGTGGTGCAGAAACATATACCCGAAGCCCCCCATGAAGTGCTGCTGGTACTGGATGGATCAACCGGACAGAACGCCCTGGAGCAGGCCAAACATTTTACGGCCGCCACGGATGTATCTGCCCTTGCCATCACCAAGCTCGATGGCACTGCCAAGGGTGGCGTGGTACTGGCCATCGCCAACCAGTTCAGGATCCCTGTGAAATTCATCGGGGTAGGTGAGAAGATGGAAGACCTGCTGGTATTCGACAAACATGAGTTTGTTGACAGCCTCTTCAATATCGAAAACAAATAAGAATCCCTCTTGATAAGTAAGACCTGTGCCGGTATATCAGCCCGCACAGGTTTTTTAATGCCCTTCGGTGAATGCTTACTAACAGTAATATATAACCGAAAAAAGGAAGACTGGCAAAAGCCAGTCTTCGTTAGTGAGCCTTTTTAGCTCCTGGGTAACACCACATGATCGATCAGGTGAATAACGGGTTGAATCGCGTAAATGATTTTGACTGAGCCTTTAAACGGGAACGATGGTTGGGAATTTCAGGCCGGGAGGGGAGACTGGCCTGTACTGTAACTGAACAATGTACGTGAGGCGGCAGATTCCGGATTTTGAAAGTATAAATATTTTTCACTGTACATTTGCTGCTCATTCATTTCATTACCGCAATTTCTGTTATATGGCGCACTGGCTGGTTAAATCTGAACCTTTCAAGTATTCATGGGATCAATTTGTGAAGGATAAAAAAACCTTCTGGGACGGTGTGCGCAATTATGCCGCCCGTAATTTTCTCAGGGATATGAAGAAGGGCGACGAGGTGTTCTTCTACCATAGTAATGAAGGACTGGAGATCGTAGGCATTGCCCGCGTGATCAAAGAATCTTACCAGGATCCCACCACCGATGAAGATGCATGGGTGGTGGTTGACCTGGAGCCGGTAAAGCGCTTAGCCAATCCCGTTACACTCAAACAGATCAAAGCCGAGCCCAAACTGGCTTCCATGGCGCTCCTCAAATTAAGCAGGCTTTCCGTTACCCCGGTTACCCCGCAGGAATGGAAACAGATCCTGACCATGGCGGGCGACAAGGGTTAAATACCTTTTAACAGACCTTCCGGGTTACATGCTGCAGGTGGCCGGTATCAATTTGTGTAAAATCACTTACACAGGCATCTCAGTTATACCATCTAAAAATTGCAGTATGAAAACCTTTCTTATTGTGCCGGCGCTCGCGCTGGTACTGGCTGCTTCATGCCAGAACCATTCAGCAGAGAACAGCGCTATGAGCATCGCTCCTCAAATGGCCAAAGACGAAAAAGCGGAAGATGTAAGTCTTCAACATCTTGCAGATACTACCGCAGCAGCCAACGCAACGGTTGCGGACGCGCCTCCCGGCGGGGAACAGCAACCATCACCACAGCAACCTCAAAAGCAGGCTGCGCCTGCATCAGCGCCTCCCCGGGTCGACTGGAACAAAAAGATCATCAAAAATGCCTCCCTGGAACTGGAAGTGAAGGATTTCGGGGTTTTCAACAACCAGGTGAATACCATTGCAGTTAAGTATGGAGGTTATATTGCCGAAGAGCACCTGGAAAGTACAGATTACAAGAAGCAATCCAGGATCACCATCCGCGTACCGGTGGATATGTTCGACGCCGCCGTGGTTGACCTGGGCAGCAATGCACAGAAGGTCCTCGCCAAAAACATCACCAGCAAAGATGTTACAGGTGAAGTAGTGGATACCCGCTCACGCCTGGAATCCGGTAAAATGGCGCGCCTGCGTTACCTGGAACTGCTGAAGCAGGCAAAAAATATGGAAGAAGTATTCCTGGTGCAAAAGGAGATCGACAATATCCAGGCCGATATCGAAGCGGCTGCGGGCAGGGTGAATTACCTGAACCATTCTGCAGCCTACAGTACCATCGAGCTGACCTGTTTCCAGATCCTCAATCCGGATCTTCAACGCGATAAAGAACGTGAACCATCTTTCGGTGACAGGGTATTCGATGCACTGGGCGCGGGTTTCAAGTGGGTGGGCGACCTGGTAGTGGTGCTGCTGACGCTCTGGCCACTTTGGATCATCGTTGGGGCAACGCTTTATGGCGTGAAAAGGTATGTGAGAAGGCAAAGGATTAAAATGCCAGCTGGCGCGGAAGTACCCAAAGTATAATTTAAATGGGGCAGACTTTATAGTGTCTCGGATATCTGTCACCGTTAGGTATATAATTATCGACATTATTTACTTGATCAGGCCTCGGGATTTTTGTAAATTGTAGTCTGTAAAAAATCATCCCCATGGCTAAAAGGAAGCTCGTTGTATTGAGTGGCGCAGGTATCAGCGCGGAAAGCGGCATACAAACATTCAGGGATAGTGATGGCCTCTGGGAAGGATATGATGTTCGTGATGTGGCCACGCCCGGTGCATTCCGGAAGAATCCGGCCTTAGTGCTTGAATTCTATAATATGCGCCGCAAAGCGGCGCTGAAAGCCAAACCCAATGCAGCTCATTATGGATTAGCGGATCTGCAGCAGGACTTTGACGTGCAGATCATCACCCAGAATATTGATAACCTGCATGAGCAGGCAGGCTCTCAGCACGTATTACACCTGCACGGCGAGATCTTCAAAATGCGCAGCGTGGCAGATACCTCCCGCATTTATGATATTACCGGTGATATCAGGCTTGGCGACCTGGCTCCGGATGGAGAGCAGCTTCGCCCGCATATCGTATGGTTTGAAGAGCCGGTACCCAAGATCGCTGAGGCCGTACCGTTAGTGAAAGAAGCGGATATCTTTGTGGTGGTAGGAACTTCACTGGTAGTATATCCTGCAGCAGGGCTGGTGGATTTTGTACAGCCACGCGTACCAAAATATGTCATCGATAAAAAGATCCCTGTACAGGAAGGCCTTGGTCAGGTGACCGCAATAGAAATGCCTGCCACCGCCGGGGTGGAGGAACTGAAAAAATTGCTCCGCGGTATGTAGTGCTTAGGCCTCCTCTTCGTGGAAAATAATGCCATTCTCCTCTAATTCCTCCAGCACCGGATCATAGATCTCAGGCAGGATGGGAATATGCAGGCCTTTCAGGCTGATCTTGCCCAGCAGGATGAGTTTGGCGGCAATGCCAAGCGGCAAACCCACTGTTTTTGCCATTGAAGTCCGCAGCTGGTTGTCGCCCTTTACGATCAGACAGCTCTTCACCTGGTGCTGACTGTCATTGATCAGGTAATCGAATTCATGCAGCATCACGATCATGTCTTTGTCCTGCGGCTGCAACACCAGTTTCTGTTCCAGCGCAAACTGCATTACATCGGCAGCAGTGCATTGCCCTTTGTTGATAAGTGTGGTGTGATCATCCAGACCGAGGAACTGCAATTGCTCCAGGAAAGCATCCCCGTTATGGAGTTGCTGGATAGCGGCCGTATGTCCATGCTGCTCAAAATGTGCTTTGAAGAAGGCGGCGAGTGAGAGGGTATCGGTGTTGTAAGTAATGGTTTCGTCAGTGAGATTGAGTGCCACGATCCTGTTCCAGCCTGCATTGAAGGCCGGATATCTTAACGTAGTGCGAAGGAATGTGGAAGATGTATCCAATCCATACACCGGGATATAACTCAGCGAGTCGCGGTTGGCATACCAGGCGAGTTGCCCGAGGCCCGGCACTGTTAGGGTATTGTTTTCATTGAAGAGTTGCTGATAGGGGACCTGAACGGATTGTCCGTTTTCCCTGAAAATGGCACCAGCCTTGCCTGCCATTACCACATTGCGTGGATTCCAGCTGATCTTATAATGCCAGGGATTATTATCACTCTCTGGAGCAACCAGTCCACCGCAATGGGATTTGAATGAAATGATATTTCCACCTTTGGCACGGATGCGGGCAATCAGCTGCATCGCGCTCATATGATCGATGCCGGGATCGAGGCCCATCTCACACAGGAACAATAATCCTTTGGCGGCGATCTCATCTTTCAAGGCTCCGGTCTTTTCATCTACATAAGAAGCAGTAAGCAGGTTCTTACCGAACTGCAGACAATCCTTCGCCACCAGGAAATGCAGGGATGGCGGCAGCAGGGAGATGACGATATCCGCCGATTGTACCAGTTCCTGCCTGGCATCATCCTGCGTTACATCGATGGCAACAGGCCTGGCGTGCGGAGCACCGGCCAGTTTTGAAGAGGCCAGTTCCAGGTTGCCATCAACTACGGTAAGTGTCCACTGATGCGCGGCGGTTTCCTTTAACAGGTAATCGATCAGGCATGTAGCAGATTTACCTGCGCCAAAAACAAGGATATGCTTCATAGTGGCGCAAGATAACAAAATCGGGAATAGGGGGAAGCGGGCAATTGTTGGGAAAGGCGGCAGGGAAGGATAGACAGAAATTGCGCTGTTGACAGCCGCCGGTAGCAGATTTACTGTTGAAGAGTGATCACACCGATATCGGTAGTCTGGCGGTCCTGCACCAGCACTTCCACATCGCGGTCCTTAAGCGGAGAACGGGCATGGATCTTCAGTGTCCAGGTGCCTGGTTTCAGGCTACAGGTGAAAGTACCATTGTCGGAATAAATCCTGGTACTGTCTTTACCCTGAATAGCCCAGATATTCTTTGCACCGTATCCTGGCTGAACGCTTCCGGTTACCGATGCATGTTGCATGGCGCGGAAAGCATGTAAACTGGCCACCGCAATGATGATTGCTATCAGCGTGGCAAGAGTATTCTTCATGGCATACGTGTTTTAATTAAAGAAGAATAAACTATTCATTCACAGGCAAAAGTACTGTAGGCAGGGCTCTGTCGGGGTGATTTTAATGTGTTTTTAATTCCGGATCAGGGTGTTCGGGTAGTGCGCAGCGTTAGCGCGGAGGGGATAACGGGAAGGAATAAACGAACTTAGAATCCGGCGCGGGCAATCCCCAGCGCTCTTGAATTTATTTTAGTGACTACATAATCTATCGATACGCCCCGGCTGGTTCGCGGAGCTTCCAGGGTTTTCTGTCCGTTTGCAGCAATATCGTTAAAGATCAACCGCTGCACTTTCACTACCCGCCTTTCCGGACCCAGGTATTTTATCTCCAGTTCAATCTGGTCGAGCGGAAATGAACTCGTGTTGGAAATAGTGAAGTAAAGATTGGAGATGCCACCCAGTACGCCCGTCTGGAAAGGACTGGCTGCTACCTGTACCATCTGGAAGATCTTTTCCCTGGCCACGGAGATGTCTGCTTCCCGTACAGGTTTAGGTTCTTCCTTCTGTGTGATCACGGCCGGCGTTACTTTCATGGTCACCGGTTGTTTTTCCTGGTAACTGATGGCGGGTTCCTTCTGCACAATGGTTGGCGGCGGTTCTTTTTCGCGGAGGGCCAGTTGCCGTGAGGGCACCGGTTCCGTCAAACTCTGATCATCGTTTGGAGGCGGCGCTTCTTCATCAGCGAGACTTCCGGACGATGGCTGTGCAGATTCATCCCCTGGCTGCGGCTGCTCCGTATTGCCGGCAGCGCGCTGCGCTTCTCTTTCCTGCAGACGTAATACCAGTTGGTCCAGTGCCTGCTGGCTGGCAGAAGCGCTTTTGCTGTAAGTGAGCGCCATTCCGATTACGATCCCGCCCAGTAAGAGGCATACTGCCACGATGCTGCGCATGAGAAAGCGGTGTTTCCTGCCGGAAGCATTCATGGCGATCACAGGAGTGCTGTGCAGCTCCTGATCTGTATTTACAGGTTTTGAAAACGGTACAGGTTGGGATACCGGTTTGGCAGCTTTTTGGGACGCAGCCGGCTGCTTATCAGAGACTACTGATACCGGTTTGGGGCCATACTGCTCTTCCAGTGATTTGTGCGCTGCCTGCTTTTTGGCGGCTGTTTCCTCTGCAGCCTTCTGAACAGAGCGGGCCAGTGCTTCGGCCCGGGCTTCCAGAGCTTTGACGGCTTCTTCGGAAACGGCGGCAGATTCTGCGCTTTCAGCCACTGTAACGGATGTTTGTTCAGGTTTAGCCTGAACAGGTGTCATTTCAACAACCTGCGACGTTGCCCTGGGCTTGAAGCCGGCAGGCAGTGTAACATACACCTTGCCTGTTCCTGCTTGGGGCAATTGAACCACAGGTGGCTGCCCTTTTTCCACAGGAGTAGTAACACTGCTGGCCTGTGCGGCAACCGCGGGTTGCTGAACAGGTTGGATAGCTATGAAAGGAGTTTCTGTAATATGATCTTCTGCGGCAGCCTGCTCTTCTTTGCCGGATTGTTGCTGTGCTGCATGGATGGCATGCTCCTGGGCGGAGCTGCTTCGCTTGTAAAAGCGGTCATAGGGCTGCTCTTCCACCACAGGGGCGTGCGCCTTCAGTTCATCCATCTCACTGGGATAACGCCAGGCTGCGCTCCTGCCTTCAAGCCATACAAGGTCATAGGGCTTGATTCCCTTCTTTACCAGTTCCGCTGCTGTGTAGGGACCGGTCTGTTTGTTATCGCGCAGCAATAAATACTTGTTCATAGATCACCGATAAGCGTGCAAAAAATATGGGTTTACCAAATGGGGATCATGGTGCAAACGCTGGTTGACTGGTTGATTCCACGTAAGGGCTGGGACTGTGGGATATTGGAAGATATTGGAGTTTCAATAAGGTACTTGCAAGTTAACCTATGCCTGAGCCAAATCCAAAAACCAGGCCACGAAAATTATGAAAAGCAAGTTAAAAAACGGGGGTGGGAGAGGGCATCCGGAACCCCTTGAAAATCTGCATAACTTGCCCACATCAGTGGATAAAATAGAAGCGTAAAAACCCGGGGGATTACGCGGTATTACGGCTTGAATTGGATAAATTTGCGCCTTCACGTTCCGCCTTTCGGGCGGCCAAAAAAACGGATCAAAAAATACAGGAAAGCAAGTATGGAAGAGAATCTTATACCACAAGAAACGAATGACCAGAACCGGATCGTTCCTGTCAACATTGAAGAACAGATGAAAACGGCTTATATCGATTACTCCATGAGTGTGATCGTAGGCCGCGCCTTACCTGATGTGCGGGACGGTTTCAAACCGGTACACCGCCGCATTCTGTATGCGATGAATGAACTGGGTTTGCATTACAACAAGCCTCACAAGAAATCAGCCCGTGTGGTTGGTGAAGTGCTGGGTAAGTATCACCCGCACGGTGATAAGTCTGTATACGATGCCATGGTGAGAATGGCCCAGGAGTGGAGCATGCGCTATACGCTGGTAGACGGGCAGGGTAACTTCGGTAGCCAGGATGGTGATGAACCAGCCGCCATGCGTTACACGGAGGTGCGTCTGCAACGCTCCGCTGAAAGTATGCTGATGGATATCGATAAAGAAACAGTGGATTTCCAGCTCAACTTCGATGACTCTCTCGAAGAGCCAACTGTATTGCCTACCCGCTTACCCAACCTGCTCCTCAACGGATCCAGCGGTATCGCGGTAGGTATGGCCACCAATATCATGCCCCATAACCTCACCGAGGTAGTGAATGGCTGTATCGCGTATATTGATAAACGTGATATCACCGTGGAAGAAATGATGGAGCATGTAAAGGCACCCGACTTCCCAACCGGCGGTATCATCTACGGTATGGAAGGCGTGAAAGCCGGTATGTACACCGGAAGAGGCAGGGTAGTGCTCCGTGGCCGTGTACACGTGGATACCAAGAGCAGCGGACGTGAACAGATCATCATTACCGAAGTGCCTTACCAGGTGAACCGAGATAGCCTTTGCGACCGCATCGGCCAGTTGGTGAATGAGAAAGTACTGGAAGGTATCGCCCATATCAACAACGAATCGAACAACAAGGAAGGCACCCGGATTGTAGTGGACCTGAAAAGAGACGCTATCTCCAATGTGGTGATCAACCAGTTGTACAAATTCACCGAACTGCAGACCTCCTACGGTATCAATAACGTGGCATTGGTGAAAGGCCGCCCGCGTACCCTGAGCGTAGTGGAGATCATCACCGAGTTTGTGGAGTTCCGCCACGAAGTGGTGATACGCCGTACCCAATTTGAATTGAAAGAAGCGCAGAAGAAGGCGCATATCCTGCAGGGTTATCTCATTGCCCTGGATCACCTGGACGAAGTGATTGCCCTGATCCGTGCTTCCGCCACACCGGAAATTGCTAAGGAAGGCCTCGTGAATGCAGGATGGGGACTGGACGAAATCCAGGCCAAAGCGATCCTGGAATTACGCCTCCAGCGTTTGACAGGCATGGAGCGCGACAAGATCAAGGAAGAGTACGATGAACTGATGAAGTTGATCAATTATCTCACAGAATTGCTTGGCAATGAAGGCATGAGATATGATGTAATCAAGAATGAGCTCATCGAGGTGAGGGATAAATTCGGTGACGAGCGTAAATCCGAGATCACTTTCCTGGACGATGAAGTGAGCATCAAAGACCTGATCAAAGAAGAAGATGTGGTGATCACCATCTCACATCTCGGTTATATCAAACGTACACCCGCATCCGAATTCCGCGCACAACGCCGCGGCGGCCGTGGTGTACAGGGCGGCAAAACCAGGGAGGAAGATTATATCGAGCACCTCTTTGTGGCCAGCACCCACCATACCATGCTTTTCTTCACAGAAAAAGGAAGGGTATACTGGCTGAATGTTTACCAGATCCCTGAAGGGGAGAAATCGGGTAAGGGCCGCGCTATCCAGAATATGATCCAGATCTCTCCTGACGATAAGGTCCGCGCCATCATCGATGTGAAAGATTTTACCGACAAGGAATATGTGGAAGGTCATAATATCATTCTCTGTACCAAGAAAGGTATCATCAAGAAAACTGCGCTGGAAGACTTCAGCCGTCCGCGTCAAACCGGTGTGAACGCCATCACCATCAATGAAGGGGATGAACTGCTGGAAGCCAGGCTGACCGACGGTAAGAGTGAGATCATGATGGCAGTGAAGAGCGGCAGGGCTATCCGTTTCCCGGAAGATAAAGTAAGAACTACCGGCCGTGGCGCCATTGGTGTAGGCGGCATTGAAGTGGACGACACCAATGATGAAGTGATTGGCATGATATGTGTCAATAGTGGAGATACCAGTCGTACAGTTCTGGTTGTGAGCGAAAAAGGCTACGGAAAGAGAACGCAGATCGAAGAATACCGCATCACCAACCGCGGTGGCAAAGGGGTGAAAACCATCAGCGTTACCGAAAAAACCGGCTCTCTCGTAGGCATCCTGGATGTAACGGAGAAAGAAGACCTGATGATCACCTGTAAAAGTGGTATCATCATCCGTATGCCGGTTTCCGGTATCAGTGAGCTGGGCCGCGCCACACAGGGTGTTAAACTGATCCGCGTTGAAGAAGGCGATGAAATTGCCGCTATCACCAAACTGGATGAATCCGAAGAGGATGAAAATCCGGTAGTTGAAGGACAGGCAGATGGCGCCGAAGGTGCTACATCCACTTCAGAAGTGGCTTCCCCTGAAGCTGGTAATGAAGAAGGCCCTGCAACCGGAGACGGAACAGAAGCATCTGAAGAAGGAACAGAACAATAAAGAGAAAACCGAAAACCTCTTATACTATTAAATAAATAAGCAAACAATGAAAAAAGTATTGCTGTTAGCGTTGCTCGCCGCTCCAGGATTGGGTTTGTATGCGCAGAAGCTGGACAAAGCGAAGGATTATCTGACGAAGAAAAAGCTCACAGAAGCGAAAACTGAGATCGATAATGTGCTGAATATTGAAAAGAACCAGTCTAATCCCGAGGCATGGTACACCAAATCCAAGATTTATGTAGCAGTTGCCAATGATTCCACGCTGCGAGGCTCCGTACCGGATGCACGCGAAACAGCGTTCGAATCCCTGAAGAAATATATGAGCCTGGAAGAAGCCCGTGAAAAGGATTCAACCAAAAGGAATGTGCTCCTGACCATGGACAACAGCCAGCCGCTGCTGGACATGTACTCTGGTTATTCTTCAGCCGGTGCTACTTTCTATAATGCCGGAAATTTCAATGAAGCCCTCAATAATTTCAAGAAATGCCTGGGCATCTTTGAATTCATGGCATCAAAAAAGCTGACCTCCCTGCAACTGGATACCACTACCACGCTGTATGCCGGTATCTCTGCTGAGAAAGCCAGCAAGCCTGATGAAGCAGCTGTTTTCTACGGTAAGATCGCTGATCAGAAAGCAAAAGGTGAAGGTTTCGCTGAACTCTACAAATGGCTGGCCGACTACTACCGTCAGAAAAACGATGTGGAAAAGGCTAAGAAATATGCCCAGTACGGAAGGGAAGTTTATCCCGGAGACGCATTCTGGACCGGCTTTGAGCTGGAACTGATGCGCGAGAAAGGCACCAAGGATGAGCTTTTCAAGAAGTACGACCAGGTGCTTCAGGAAAATCCCAACAACCACCTGTTCCTCTTCAACTATGCAGTGGAAGTTTATCAGGAAGGTTACAACCAGGATGCTACCAAGCGCCCTGCCAATTCAAAAGAACTGATTGCGAAAGCTACAGATCTGATCAAGAAATGCCTGGCCATCGAGCCCAAATATCCCAATGGCAATATGGTTCTCGGACAGATCATCTACAACGAAGGTGTTGATATCAACAACGAGAACAAGGCGATCCGTCCCCAGGGTGGCGTAAAGCTGACTCCTGAGCAACTGAAAAAGAAGGAAGAACTGCGTAGCGCCGTAGTTGCCAAATTCGACGAAGCAGCTCCTTACTTTGAGAATGTTGCCAACACACTGGAAGCTCAGGGCAAACTGAAAATGGATGAGAAAGACATCCTGAAGAACAGCCTTGACCTGCTGATCACCATCAACGAGGAGAAAGTAGCCCAGCTGGAAACCAAAAAGAATGCAGCTGAAGCCAAGAAGAACGCCGCAGAAGTGAAAACGCTTGATGAAGCCATCAAAAAGCTGCAGGACAAGACCAACGATTTCACTGAAAAGTTCAACAACGTAGACAGGAAACACTAGAACTATATAGTGGATAATTTTAATGAGGAAACCCCTGAAGTATCAGGGGTTTTTTCTATATTAGAGTTGTAACCCCGTTTTTGTTTTACCCAAACCTATGCATACCCATGTCAGTTAATTCAAACGATCTGCTGCTGATTCTTTTTGTACTGGTGACGGTTCCCTGTTTCTGTTATTGGATGGGATACCGGAATGGATCGAAGTCTGGCGAATTAAAAGTTTATAAGAAGAATGAAGAAGCGTAAGGAAGGAATTGAATAGTGGGCAGCTCTGAAGTAAAATTTTTGAAGGCTGTACGGCAACGTACAGCCTTTTTTTTTGTTAGCCGGATAATCAAACTTTTCACCATAATTTACATTATGTTAAATAGCAAGCTTATGAAAACCAGCCTCCTACGCAACCTCTTAATTGGCATTTGTGTAATTATTTGATTCTTAATATTTTCCTGAGAAGCTCCTACCGCTGGCGTATTTGCTGGCAGATTTTCTGTAGCTTTTATCAGCAATCTGACGCTTACAGCCGCCCTATTCAGATTTCATTTCTTCTCAGAAACCGTACAAATTGCCTGGGATACGCATTGATATTCTACCGGTTTGGGCCAGATTTCAGCCTGCTTTGCGTGGGCCAATTCTCGTAAACCCGGCTCCGTTGCCTTGGTTTCAGCTGGCCAGCCCCCGGCAAAATCTCATAAATTGAACCACAATTCGCCCAATTACAGCCTACCAATCAATGAAAAAGCCGTCAACAACCTTACAGTTGATCAGCGGCTAAAAGAAACACCGGATTGAAATTTTCAGGCAAATGCAGCCTTACCCTTCCGCCGTTTTCATATGTGCATAAACGTTATATGATTACCTGAAAGCAAAACCATACCAGTTTACCAGCATTAATCCTAGTTGTTAATGATTTGTTTTTGAATAAGATATCGAATTTATCTTAATTAAAATTGAATTCTGTAGAGGATATCCGGGAAGAAACCGATCTGATTCACAGTCCCTATCTTTCCCTGCGCACGGTTGAACCTTTGGATAAAGATGTTTTCCCTCGCCGTTACGTTCTGCAGGTCCAGATAAAAGGTTTGGGAGATCTTCTTTTTGGAGTTATTGAGCCTTACACCAAACCGGAGGTCAGCCCGGAAGTAATCATCAAAGCGCAGCGTATTGAAATTGCGCTCGTCGAGTTTCTCTATCCCGGCGGCAATACTCGCAGGCAGGTCAACCGGTGTATAATACCGGCCTCCTGCAGTGGCTAATTTGAAATCGATAGTGAATGCATTCTTTCCGCCTTTGCCCATTTTCCATTCTTTACCCGCCAGTATATTGCCGACAAGTTTGTTGTTAAACGTTGAATTTCTTTCGATTCCATCACTGCCTTTGTATTTAGCACTAAAGATGGACGCCGTTGTCAACAGGTAAAATCCTTTGCTGAAGAACTTCTCCAGGGTAAGCTCAACACCGGTGTTGGTTCCGGTCCCTTTGCTGACCAAACCGGCCTTGTCCGGGAAGGTAAAGTCGGCGCCCGCATTCAGTATGGAGAACCCACTGGGTGTTGATTCCACGGGCGCGTCATAGATATACTGATAATATGCTTCGGCTTTCAATCGCCAGTCAGGGGCAAAATTCCAGTCGTACCCCAGCACATAATGCTGTGCTTTGGTCAGGTCCAGGTAGCGGTTCGACTGATCATAACTGCCATCCTCTTTCAGTTGCTGGAACAGGTACACGGGTAATGGCTGCTGCTGACTGTGCAGACCGTAACTGAAAGTGATGGTTTTGGAGGGATCGATGGCATAACTGAGCGAAGCCCTTGGCTCAATACTGCCTGTTTCGTTCAGGCCGTAATAAACACCATGCATCCCAGCGTTCAGGCTCAACTTTTCGCTGAAACGATACCTGCCCTGAACAAAGGGTTGGAGCAATAGCGCACTACCATCATAATCCCGGAGCCGGCGCCAGTCCGGAAACTCCTCCCGGCTATCGCGCTTTGTGTTGAGGCGCTGGATCTCTGCCAGTATTCCGCCTCTCATCGTGAAGCGGGTGCTGATCCTGGTATTCAGAAAGCTGGATAAACGGAGGTCGCCGGTGGTTGTTTCCTGCTGACCAATATGTTTCCTTTCTGTCAGTGACTCATTATACTTATACATCTCACCTTCATTATTAGTGTAAGCGTAAGAGAGCACAGAACGGATATAGGATGCAGCCCCGATGTCGATGGTATGTTTCAGCCCGATCACCCCGATCCGGCTCTTGAAATAATTGTCTTCATCCTGGTTGGCGAACATATCTGTGGAGTCAAGGTCCTTCCCGATCATATCGATACTGCTGATCCCACCCATGCCAAAGAGGTTGAACTTGCCCAGCCTGGAGGGAGCAAAATTGAGGTTGAATACAATGTCCTGGTACCTGGGAACAGCTTCTGTACCGATATCGAAACCGATCGACTGACCGATCTGCGCAAAGGAGTACCGGTAGCCCACCAGGAAGGAACTTCCGTTTTTCTTCTTACTCATCGGCCCTTCGATCATGGCTTCTAGGCCCGAAAAAAGGTTGAGCTGAACAGTCTTCTCCACTTTTTCCTTGTTGCCATTACGCAGCGAGAGATCAAAAACGGCTCCCGTAGCATTGCCATACTCGGCGGAGAATGCGCCTGTGTAAAAGTCAGAGTTCTTCAGGGCATTGGTATTGAGGGCGCTGACCGGCCCGCCGGTGGTACCGAGCGTTGAAAAGTGATTGGGGTTCGGGATGGGAACGCCTTCCATCCGCCAGAGAACGGCAGTCGGCGCGTTGCCCCGGACCACGATATCGTTCCGGGAATCATTGGTGGTGGCTACCCCGGCAAAATTGCTCACCAGCCTGGATGGATCATTCCGTCCCCCGGCATAACGGGTCACTTCATCCATGGAAAACGACCGGGCACTGCTGCCGGCAAATTCATTGGCGGCCATTCCTTTACGGGTACGCCTGCTGGTGACCGTTACTTCGGCCAGGGAACTGATCTGCTGTTCGATGGGGATCTCCAGCACCACCTGCTTTCCCGCCGTGATCAGGATCTCCGGAATGGTGATGGACTTGTAACCGATACTGGTAAATGAAAGTTGCTGTCTGCCTAAAGGAATATTATGCAGCACGAACCTTCCGGTTGAATCTGTCCGGGTACCGATACTGCTTCCGGTAAGTTGCACCGATACATTCGGTATGGGCCGCTCCGAGGCTTTGTCGAATACAGTTCCGGAAACTGTTTGAGTGTTGGTTTGGGCTGATACCTCCGGGATGATGAAATTCAGGAAGATAAGCCATAACAATAAGGGGAATCTTTTCATAGCAAAGATGTATTTCTTGGTTTGTGCCCCAAAAATGCTTTGCGGGAAAAGACTGAAAAAGGAAAGTATATCAGTGGCGGAAACGCTGCGACCACCCGGTAGTTTCTGTAGACATCCTACTCCCCGCCTCTTTGTTCAGGTGTGATCCTTCTGAAAAACTCATCACGGTAACTGTCGCTTACGGGTATCACGAAATGTTCGATATAGATCCGGTTCTTTCTTACGGAGCTGATCTTGTCCATTGAGATAATGTACGACTTATGCACCCGCATGAATTGCCTGGCGGGGAGTTTATCGGTGATGGATTTCATGCTCATCCGGGTGATCACCGGTTTCGGTTGCTGGTACAGGTGAATCTTCACGTAGTCCTTCAATCCTTCTATAAAACTGATCTCCCTATACGCAATCTTTACCAGGTTGTATTCAACATTCACGAAGAAATATTCACTGCTATCCACAGATGCAACTGAATGATTTTCATGCAATAAATCAGTTTCTGGTTCAGTTTCACCTGAAGTGATGGCGGATCTGTTTACGCTTACTGGTAACCGTTGCACCGGTTCTTCGATGGCCGGAACATTTGACGCGGAAACCGATGCCGTTTTCAGGGCATGATACGCAGCTGCCTTGTTCACTGCTTTCATGAATCGCTCAAATGGAACAGGCTTCACCAGGTAGTCGAGCACATCCAGTTCAAACCCATCCAATGCATATTTCTTGTATGCCGTTACAAAGATCACCATCGGCCTGTATGAGGCCAGGCTTTCCAGGAACTGCACCCCGGTCAGTCCGGGCATCTGGATATCCAGGAATATGAGATCGATCCGCTCCTTCTGCATCAGGCTCAGTGCTTCGAACGCATTGGAACAGCTTCCCGCCAGATGCAGGAACGGGATCCGGCGGATATTATCCTCCAGCAGGTCAAGCGACAACATCTCATCATCAACTGCCAGGCACCTAAGCATGCATTTGAATTTTTAAACTGGCATTGTAATAAGTTCCATTGGAAGCGAGTTGCAGCGCATGACGGTTGGGGTACAACAGTTTCAGGCGGCGGTCAAGGTTGGTGAGGCCGATACCCGAGGTCTTGTCCCTGGTCTCCGACTGACGGTTGAATTTGTTCTGCACCATCAGCAGCACTTCATCCTTGATCACTTTGAGTTGCACAATGATCTCCGGATCATCGATCATGCCGATACCGTGCTTGAAGGCATTTTCAATCAGCGGTATCAGTAACATGGGCTCAATGGTGAAATCATCCTGCGGTTTGATGGCTTCAAAACTGATGCGTACATGCTGACCAAAACGCAGGGTCTGCAGATCGATATAACTCTGGATATAATCTATTTCCTTGCTGATGCTCACTTTCTCTTCATCCGATTCATAGAGCATATAATGCAGGAGGTTGGAAAGCTCCAGCAGTGCGGGTTCCAGCTTATCCGATTTCTTGCGGGCCAGCGCCACCAGGCTGTTGAGGGTATTGAACATGAAATGAGGGCTTACCTGGGAGCGGAGAAAACCGAGTTCCGTTCTGAGGTTTTCGGATTGAAGCCGCTGCTCCTGCAACACATATATTATAAGAAGGAACGAAGTACCTGCAGCCATAACGGCAATGGATATGAGAAATTTCATGAAGATGCCTGCAATGAAACTGGCGTATTCGGTCTTACCGTCGATCCAGGTATGGATGTATGCACTTGAAATGGCGATAAACATACAAAGCCCTATGACAGTCAGGAGATAAGTTTTGATCTTCCGTTTCAGAAAGAACTTCGGGTACAATACATATATCATGATATAAAACACCCCGATCTGCATGATGGTGAACGGGATTTTACCCAGGGAATAGGTATCGGGCTTCAATCCATCTTTCAAGGGCATCAGCACCAGGGGAATGAGAATGCTGGGTACCCAGAGGATGATATGCATTAATATATTGATCCGCTTATTCGACAACATATATTAAAAGTAATATTTCCCTTTCAGTTACC
>NZ_JBQCGW010000287.1:0-2633 GCF_051955275.1 Pseudobacter sp.
CATATGATACGTCCAGTATTTTTGCATCATTCTCATACAGTTTTTTAATCTTGCCCCCGGCATCATAAATAAGCGGATAACTGGTATTATCCAGGCCTGCATAACGATAGCTGAACAAGGCACCCACCGCATACCCTTTTAAATAATTGGCATAACTGCCGGAAATATATTGCCAGGAAGGGCTGCTTTCGTTGATATCAGAATTGTAAACCTGTAATACTTTGCTGTTGTTTTTTGCGAAAACAAAACCTGTGTTCCAGTTGAATTTACGTTTACTGATCCAGTCAGCCTGCAAACTGATTTCCAATCCGGTATTACGAATGGAAGCTTCATTCACCAATGCTGATACGCCTCCCTTTGATGCATCGATCTGGTTATTTGCCAATACATCTGTACTCTTTTTCACATAATAATCTACACTGCCGGTAATTCCCTTGAATATTTCGTAGTTGATTCCCAGGTTAAAATTGTGCGTTTGTTCCCATCGAAGTCCACTGTTGGCATACGATAACAACCTCAGAGCCGGCATCACGCCAGCCGGATTCAGGTAACTGAGCTGATCAACGGCTATCACCTGCGGTAATGCCTCTTTGGCCACGTTTCCGTTAAAACCATGAGCAACACGTAGTTTCAGGAGTCTTACCCAATCCAGGTCCTGCATAAAACCCTCTTTATGAATATTCCATGCGGCGCCTACAGACCAAAGTGGCTTGTATTTATATTTGGGATCTGTTCCAAACAAGTTCGACTGATCCACACGAATACTTCCCGTAACAGAATATTTTCCTTTAAAGGCATATACAAGGTTTGAATACCCTGAAAGGAAGCGGTCGTCGGAATAAGTATTATTGAACAGGTTGGAAAAATTGAGGGCGCCATTAGATTGGGCATATGATGCACCAAAATTAGTGGTGATGGCCTTGAAGTCAACCGGCTGCTGAAAAAGCGACTGGTCATTATAGCCAAAATAAGAGTAGGTACTGGAGCTGTTCACCAGTTTACGAACCTCAGCACCTACAATCACGTTCACAGAATGATCTCTTGCCACCTGTTTATCATAGTTGGCCTGAGCACGCAAGGTGAATCCCTGCACACTGCCGGCCTGCTGTTTCAGGAAGGCTCCTTTGGGGATATTATAGATAAAACCTCCCGAAGGGTTGGGCTTGGTATAAAAATTCACCATCTGCCTTGTTTCCGTTGCATTTTCAGAGGCATAATGACGGTTATCATTTCTCACACTTTCATACACACCTCCGAACGTAAGACTTAGCCCCGGTATCATCTTATACCGGAAATTGGTGGTGATGCGATTATTGACTGTGCGTGCACGGTCGCTGACTTCGTTCAAGTCCTGTAACGGATAATATAAATTGTCCAGCAAACCCAGCGACTTAATATAATTATTGTAGACAACTGTGGATTTGGAACCCGTGGAAATGGATGCAGGGTTTCCATTCTCATCTGCAAAGCGTTCGTATGGATAGATATCATTAATGTCTGGAACCGGTACACCGTTTTTTCTGCCTTCCTGGTAATCTGTATTGAGTTCTACGGAGAACCTGTTTGAAAGTTTCATGGTGGTACGGGCAGACAGGCGAAAAAGGTTATTATTGTTTTTAACCTCCGTAGCATTATTACGCATATAGTTCACAGTCAGGTAATATAACAGCCGGTCGCTTCCCCCTGACATATCCAGGTTATAGGTTTGAGTGGAAGCATTGCGTAAAAAAAGGCGACTGTATTCACCGGAATTATTATGGCTGGCGAGTGCCGCCATCTGCCTGTTTCTTTCTTCTTCTGAGATAGGATCCGTATTGGATCTCCAGTGATACATGATAGCTGTAGCGGGATTGGCCATCAAATAACCGCCTTGTGCGCCATGAAGACTCTGCCAAATTGTAGGTTGGGCATTCCGGTTACGCAGTTTCTCATAGTCCATTACAATTTCAGAAGCGTCTTCCGCCCAGCGATAGCGGTTATACCTTTCCTTAGGTGTAATTCCCAGGGTGGATCTGAAATTCACTCTCAGATTACCCGCCTTTGCTTTTTTGCGTTCAACGATAATTACACCGTTTGACGAACGGGCACCATAGATTGTAGCTGCAGCGGCATCCCTCAATACAGTCACAGATTCAATTTCGTTGGGGTCTATCAGGTCAAGCGAGAGATCAGTAGGAAATCCGTCTACAACAATCAGGGGATTTTTGTTACCCTTAATGGTAGAGATTCCGCGTATCTGAAACAGATTATTGTCTTCAAACTTGATATCATTATTGATAAGCAGGCCAGGAATTTTATTCTGCAACCCTGTTAGAAAACTGGTGGTATTGATGCGGCTTTCGTACTCTTTTGTACGAAGTGTAAATGTACTACCTGTACTTTGTTCCGGTTTTATCTGCTGGTAGCCGGTATTGATTGTTACTTCCACCTGATCAAGCCTGGCCTCGGAGCGGCTCAGGAAGATCATTACATTACCTGAGGAAGAAAGCATCGCGGTTGTTATGGTCATTCTTTTTGTTTCATATCCAACAAAAGAAATCATGATGATATCGCCTTCCTCCACATTCAGTGTAAGTTCCCCCTTAGCATCTGTAATGCCAGATATCTTTTTATTCCGCACTGTAACCGAAGCG
>NZ_JBQCGW010000288.1:0-3869 GCF_051955275.1 Pseudobacter sp.
TTTCCCCTGACCATAGCACCGAGGTTTTTTTTTTTTTTTTCCCGTTGGGCGGTGGCCTGGTTTCCGCCGTTTTTGTCCTAATCTCCTACCCGGCCGCCCCCCCCCGCGACTGGGCACTCTGATAAAAAGAAGAGCCGACCATTTGGTCGGCTCTCTGTATTATTGCTGATTCAACAGGCTCTTACTCTCCTGCAGGAGTGCCGTTGCTTTCAGGACGTTTAGGACCTTCCGGTTTTGGCATCAGCACTTTGCGGCTGAGCTTGAATTTGCCGGTCTTGTGATCAACGCCGATCAGTTTCACTTTCACTTTGTCGCCTTCTTTCAGAACACCTTCCATGCTCTCGAGACGTTTGTGTGAAATTTCGCTGATGTGGAGCAGGCCTTGTTTGCCAGGCAGGAACTCAACGAAGGCGCCGAATTCTTTGATACCTTTCACAGTGGCTTCGTATACGGAACCGATCTCAGGAACCGCAACGATACCCTTGATCCAGGATACTGCTTTCTCCAGACCTTCTTTCGCAGGGCTGAATACGCTTACTTCACCGTAGTTACCTACTTCTTCGATATTGATGGTAGTACCTGTCTCGCGCTGGATCTCCTGGATGATCTTTCCTTGTGGTCCGATCACTGCACCAATGAATTCCTTATCAATGAACATCTTCTCCATACGTGGAGCATGAGGTTTCACCTCTTCGCGGTGGGCAGGCATTGCTTCATACATGGCATCCAGGATGTGGAGGCGGCCATTGCGGGCCTGTGCCAGTGCTTCGCGCATGATGTCCATGCTCAGACCATCCACCTTGATGTCCATCTGCACACCGCAGATACCTTCACGTGTACCGGTTACTTTGAAGTCCATATCACCCAGGTGATCTTCATCACCGAGGATATCGCTGAGGATCGCATATTTGTTGTCTGCACGCGTGATCAGTCCCATTGCGATACCACTTACGTGTTTCGGGAAAGGAACGCCGGCATCCATCAGGGCCAGTGAGCCTGCGCACACGGTAGCCATGGAGGAAGAACCGTTTGATTCCAGGATATCACTCACAATACGTACTGTGTATGGATATTCTGAACCAGGCATCATTTGCTTCAGGGAGCGCATGGCCAGGTTACCGTGACCAACTTCACGACGGCCGGGGCCGCGCATCATTTTCACCTCACCTGTAGAGAAGGGAGGGAAATTATAGTGAAGGATGAATTTAGTGTAGTCGGAAGTGGCTGCGCTTTCTACCAGCAGTTCATCCAGGGGAGTACCCAGGGTTACGGTAGTGAGCGATTGTGTTTCACCACGTGTAAAGAGCGCGGAACCGTGCGGGCTTGGCAGTGCATCCACTTCCATGGCCAGTTGACGGATCTCGTCGGTCTTACGGCCATCGAGACGGATACGCTCATCCAGGATCACGTTACGTACGTTCTCCCATTTCAGGTCCTCGAAATACTTCTTGGCCAGTTTCTTCACGCTGTCTTCCGCTTCTTCTCCAAGGCTTTCGATCAGTGCTTTTTTCAGGGCATCGAATGCATCGGAACGCTCGTTCTTGCCGGAAGCAGAACGTGCGATGGCTGAGATCTGCTCGCCGGCGAAAGCTTTCACTTTCTCCTGCAGTTCAGCATCCACTACCGGTTTGGTATATTCGCGTTTGCCTTTTACACCAGCTTTGTCGCGCAGATCGGCTTGCGCCTTGATCTGGATGCGGATAGCGTCGTGCGCGATTTCCAGGGCTTTCACCAGGTCCTCTTCAGCACACTCTTCCGCTTCGCCTTCCACCATCATCAGGTTCTTTTCAGTAGCTGCGATGAGGAAGTCCATATCCGCTTTTGCAAGCTGTGCGCGCATCGGGTTAACGATGAATTCACCGTCAACGCGTGCTACACGCACCTGGGAAATGATCTCTTTAATGGGAATATCAGAAACTGCGAGTGCGGCAGATGCAGCCAGGCAGGCCAGTGCATCGGGCATTACTTCAGGATCGCTGGATACCAGGGTAATCAGCACCTGAACGTCACAGAAATAATCTTCAGGGAACAAAGGACGCAGTGAGCGGTCGATCAGACGGCTGACCAGTACTTCATAATCGTTGAGCTTTCCTTCACGTTTGAAGAAAGAGCCGGGGATACGGCCCGCAGATGCGAACTTCTCATTGTAATCAACTACGAGAGGGAAGAATTCCTGTCCTTCTCTCGGTTCTTTGTTGGCTACCACGGTAGCGAGGATAATGCAATTACCCTGACGAACGGTTACAGCACCATGTGCCTGACGGGCCAGTTTTCCGGTTTCAACGGAAACCATTCGGCCGCCACCTATGTCAAAGGTTACACCAATAGGTTGTACGAGCATAGTAATCTCGATTTAAGACTGCTGGTCTGAAAAGGTGGGAATTGATTTGTTCAACCTGCAGCCTGGTTAAAAACTTTAAATACAAAACACAAATAAACCTTCGGATAAAAAGAACTATTCCCAACCAGTATTCAGGTCGGGAATTAGTTTATTATCATTATCCGGTGGTTATTTTCTGATTCCGAGTTTCTCAATCAGAGCACGGTATCCTTGCAGATTGTGCTTGCTGAGATAAGTCAGCAGGCGTTTACGCTGACCAACCATTTTCATCAAACCACGGTGAGTAGAAAAATCGTGTTTGTTTTTCTGAAGATGTTTTGAAATACTGTTGATACGCTCAGTAAGCAGAGCGATCTGTCCTTCAATAGAACCAGTGTTTGCGGCAGTGCCACCAAATTCAGTGAAAATATCAGCTACTTTTTCTTTTGTTAAATACGGCATCTCAATTTTTTTTTAAATGCATCCAAAGATTGCTTCTTCTTATTTTGGCGGCAAAGGTATAGAATTTATTGCTATTTTAATATCTTGCTGCCCTGTTTTTATAAAAAATACCAGAACCGGGGTTCTACAATACAATGAGTTATCAATTTGCCCTCATCGGATGCGGCCGTATCGGAAACCGGCACGCCGCCCAGATTGCCACCCAGGGTCAGCTACTGGCTGTTTGCGATACGGATGCCGCAAAAGCCTATGCGCTGGGGAAGCAATACAATGCGCAAATATACGGGTCCATCACAGAACTGCTTAGTCATCAGCAACCTGACGTGGTCAGCATCTGCACGCCCAACGGCCTGCATGCCGCTCATGCCATCCAGGCCCTGGAAGCCGGCTGTCATGTTCTCTGCGAAAAGCCCATGAGCATTTCCACTGCCAGTGGCCGACAGATGGCCGATGCCGCCCGGAAATCCGGCAAAAAACTTTTTGTGGTAAAGCAGAACCGGTTCAATCCCCCGGTGGCCCTCCTCAAAGAACTGCTCATGGCCAAACGCCTTGGAGAGATCCTGGGCTTTCAGGTGAATTGCTTCTGGAACCGCCCAGCCCCCTATTTCGCCAACAGCTGGCATGGTACCGCAGCGCTCGATGGCGGCATTCTGTACACCCAGTTCAGCCACTTCATCGACCTGCTCTTCTGGCTCCTCGGTCCTACCCGCGTGGTGAACGGCTTCCGCCAGAATACCATGCATCAAGAAATTATTGAATTCGAAGACAGTGGTGCGGCCATCCTGCAGCTTGCCAATGGTGCCCGTGGCACCCTTCAGTATACCATTAATAGTCACGCCTCCAATATGGAAGGCTCCATCACCGTTTTCGGAACCAAAGGCACCGTAAAGGTGGGCGGGCAATACCTCAATGAACTGGAGCATTTTTCTGTGGAAGGAATGGAAAAGCCCAGTCTGCCGGCCGGCAACGGTGCTAATAATTATGGTCATTACCAGGGCAGCATGAGTAACCATGATAAGGTGTACAAACAGCTGACCGCCGCCTTGCAGGACCCTTCCCAGCATCTGTTGGAAGCCGAAGAGGCCCT
>NZ_JBQCGW010000289.1:0-6216 GCF_051955275.1 Pseudobacter sp.
TTTCCCCTACTCTCTTTTTTAAATTTTTCCTTCATTCCTTCTTTTCTTTTTGCCCGCTCCTGTCACTTTAATCTCTTTCCGTGCCGCCGCCCCCCGGGCGGGGCCACACTCTGATAATTGTCTGCATCATTCTTGCGCATCCGCATTATATTTGTTCTGATGCGATGGCCACTGACCATACTCCTGCTCCTCTTCATCACAGCGGGCAAACAACCAGTTGAAAAACGTCCCTGGCACCTCAGCGGTTTTGCACAGGGCACCAGCTGGCATATCACTTACTATGCAGCAGACAGTGTTGTACAACAACAATCCATCGACAGCATCCTTCAACGCCTCGATAGTTCCCTTTCCATCTACAAGCCCTGGTCGCTCATCAGCCGCTTCAACCAGGCAACGGACAGCATCGAAACAGATCTGCATTTGCGCACTGTGATTGCCGCCAGCCTGCAAACCTGGAAAGCCACCGGAGGCATCTTCGATATCACCATCCAACCCGTTACCCAGGCCTGGGGATTTGGTCCAATTAAGGTTACTGAATTGCCAGATTCGCTTACTGTTTCTAACCTGATGCATTGCGTGGATTCCCGATATTTATCCATGAAAGGATCGGTGCTTTACAAGCAAAAGCCCTGCGTGCGCCTTGACGTGAATGGGATAGCCCAGGGATACAGCGTGGATGTGCTGGCAGATTTTATCGGAGCGAAGGGCGTGAACGATTTCATGATCGAGCTAGGTGGGGAGATCAGGTTGAAAGGCAAAAAATATCCCGGATCCCTGCCCATCAGGATCGGGATCGAAGGCCCTGCAGAGAGCGAATTTCAGCCGCCCCTGCTACAGCGGGTGATCAGTCCGCCGGATGGCGCGATCACCACTTCCGGCAGCTACCGGAAGTTTGTACAGAGCGGTGGACAAACCCTCTCACATATCATCGACGGACGCACCGGCTTCCCGGCAAAGAACGAACTGATAAGTGTTACCGTGTATGCGCCGGATGCCATCACGGCGGATGCCTGGGATAATTCACTGATGGTCATGGGGCTTGAAAAAGCATTGAAAACCCTGCAACAGCAGCCATCACTGGCCGCTTATTTCATTTACCGGAAAAAAGATGGCAGCATAGCAGATACAGCCAGTACATTTTTCGATAAATTTAGGGTTGAAGAGTAATCCCGGACCCGTGATAACGGCAATTAAAAATAGGTTCTGAAATACTGACTATGAGCAGAAGGAAATTCCTCCACCAGGCTGGTGCCCTTGCCAGCGGCCTGTTACTTCATCAGCAATTACTGGCTGCCTTCAACAGCGGAATACAGCAAACGGTCAATATCGGTTTTATCGGGTGCGGCGACAGAGGTCGCGGTATCCTACACATCATGCGTGAACTGCCTGCCGTATTCCGCGTTACCGCCGTTTGTGATGTGCTTGATTTCCGGCTCCAGGAAATGCTGAAAGACGCACCCGGCGTAAAGAGCTATAAAGACCACCGCAAATTGCTGGAAGATAAAGAAGTGCATGCCGTGATCATTGCCACACCGCTCAACCTGCATTATTCCATAGCAGCAGATGCACTGGCGGCAGGCAAGCATGTGTTCCTGGAAAAGACCATGACCTACAATATTCCGGAAGCCGCCAAACTGGTGCAGCTCGCAAAGCAGCACCCGGCGCAGGTTCTGCAGGTAGGTCACCAGTACAGGTATGTGCCCCTTTACTTCAAAGTGAAGGAGATGATCGAAAAAGGATATCTCGGAAAAATTACGCATATAGATTGCCGTTGGGACCGCAACTGGAACTGGCGCAGGAATGTGCCGGCAGGGTATTCGGATAAACAGGTGAACTGGCGGATGTACAAAGCCTATTCCGGCGGGCTGGTGGCAGAACTGCTTTCTCACCAGATCGATTTCATCAACTGGGCATTCGATACCCATCCCGATGAAGTGCTGGGCACAGGCGGTATCGACTTCTACAAAGACGGCCGGGAAACTTTCGACAATGTGCAGGTGATCCTTCGTTACAACAAAGAGAATATGATCGGCAATTTCGGCGCCACCTGTGGTAATTCACGCGAAGGATATATTTTCAAACTCAAAGGCACAAAAGGGACAGTGGCCTTACTGGTGAACTCCGGTATCTTCTATCCCGAACCGGAAACCCGTAAGGAATTACAGGTGGTTGACGGCGTGAGCGGCGCCACTAAAATTGAATGGAATACAGACGGCGGCATTCCCATCCTGAAAGAAAAAGGAAAGGACGGCACCTGGTACGCACTGAAGGATTTCCATCAGTGCATCACTGAAAAGAAGCAGCCCACTTCCAATGTGATCACAGGAGCAACCACCGCAGTTTGTGTACACCTGGCTAACGCTGCCGCTTATACGCACACGATACAGAAATGGAAACCTTCTTATAACTTTTCATCTTAATCCCCGTTCATTCACATGAAGAAAATCTTCGGTTTCGCAATCGCTACGCTCTGCATACCCGCTGCTTTTGCGCAGTCGGGCAAAGGCTTTACCAGCCTCTTTGACGGTAAAACACTCAAAGGCTGGAAGCAGCTCGGGAAAGCCACCTATGAAGTACAGAATGGTATGCTGGTAGGTACTACTGTTCCCAATTCTCCCAACACTTTCCTGATGACGGAAAAGGAGTACGGTGATTTTGTACTGGAAACAGATATGAAAATGGAAGACACCACCAGCAACAGTGGTGTGCAGTTCCGCAGCCATATCAACCCCCAGGGCAATAACGGTGCAGGCCGTGTGTTTGGCTACCAGCTCGATATCGATCCCTCTTCACGCAAATGGGCAGGTGGCATTTATGATGAAGGAAGAAGAGAATGGCTCTATGCCTTATCGCTCAATAAAAATGCGCAGGATGCCTGGAAGAACGGCGAGTGGAACCATGTGAAGATCGAATGCATCGGCCATCATATCAAAACCTGGATCAATGGTATTCCCTGCGCCTACGTGGTAGACACCATGGATGCTACCGGCTTCATTGCATTGCAGGTGCACAGCATCAGTAAACCGGAGCAGGCAGGCAAGAAGATCTACTGGAAGAATATCCGCATCAGAACCAGTAACCTGAAACCCGAACCATTCGGAAAAGGGATCTATGTATACAACGCCATTCCTAATCAGTTATCTGATTATGAAAAGAAGAATGGCTGGAAATTACTCTTCGATGGTAAAACCACCAATGGCTGGAGAAGCGCCAAAGGAGAAGGGTTCCCGGCAAAAGGATGGGAAGTGAAGGATGGCCTGCTGAATGTGATCGGTGCCGATGGGGCAGAATCCACCAATGGGGGGGATATTGTGACCAACGATGAGTATGCAGCATTTGATCTGAGCTGGGACTTCAAACTCACACCAGGTGCAAATTCCGGTGTGAAGTATTTTGTAACGCTGAAAGAAGACAGCAAGGGCTCTGCCATCGGGCTGGAGTACCAGCTGCTGGATGATACTCTGCACCCTGATGCCAAACTGGGCAGGGACGGTAACCGTACACTCGCATCATTGTATGATCTGATGACGGCTAAAAAAACGGCCCGCTTCATCAGGCAGCCGGGGAACTGGAATACAGCCAGGCTGGTAGTGTATCCCAACAATCATGTAGAACACTATCTCAATGGTGTAAAAGTGCTGGAATATGAAAGAGGCTCACAGGCTTTCAGGGACCTGGTGGCCATCAGCAAATACAAAGTATGGCCTGCATTCGGAGAGGCGAAGAAAGGGCATATCCTGCTGCAGGACCATGGTAACTCAGTGAGCTTCCGCAGTATCAAGATCAGGCAGCTGTAACTGGTTGAAGCAGCAAAGGTTTTGGCGTTCTTGGCGGGATTGAGTATTTTACCTGTAAATAGTCTATCCGCATGAAAGTAGATAAGGCCAGCCGCACTGCACAATACATGGCATTCTTCAGAGCACTGGAATCAACACGCCCTGAAGGCAAGCGCCTCTTCTACGATCCTTATGCCATTATCTTTCTCGACAATGGACTGAGGCGTGCCGTGAAGTATTCCACTATTCCACCGGTGAGAAATTATCTCCGGTACAAGATCCATAAAATGCTGCCTGGAGGATTCACCTCGGGTGTTGCCAGAACAAGGTATATCGATGACCTGCTTCAAAGCGCTGTGAACAAGGGCGTGAAGCAGGTCATTATTTTAGGGGCCGGCTTCGATACCAGGTCCATCAGGCTGGAGTTCCTGAATAAGTTTCCTGTGATTGAGATCGATCACCCTAATACCGCCAAGCAGAAACTCGGTGCGCTGCAATCAAACCTGGGCAAATTGCCTGGAAATGTTCGCTATTACCAGATCGACTTCAATGAGCAGAGTCTGGAAGAGTTGGCCCAGGTGCGTAATATCGATCTCACCATCCCAACGGCCATCATCTGGGAAGGTGTATCCAATTATCTTTCAGACCAGGCAGTGGATAATACTTTCAGGTTTTTCAGCCGCTTCGCGAAAGGCTCCTTTCTCATCTTCACCTATATTCACCAGCAGGTGCTCGATGATCCAAAATCATTTTTCGGTGCGGAGAAATTATTGAATGATCTCGCGGAGATCGAAGAACATTGGACTTTCGGCTTCGATCCCGAAGAGCTCAGGGAGTCCTACTGTAAGAAATTCGGCTGCAGCATAGTGGAAGACAAGGGCGCAGTGGAATACCGCGAGAATTATATGCCCGACCGTCCTGAAAGAGGGTATGAATTCTACCGTGTTGCAATGGCGGTTAGGGATTAACGTTAGTATGCCTGCAAAAGAAAGCCTCACCTTGAGAGGAGAGGCCTAAACCCTAAAAACAACTACTTAAGATGCGGAAATAGTTTCGTTGCGGTTCTCAGTGATCCGGCTGTCTGAGATCACGGGAATGCGGGAACCGTACGATAATACTTTTCTGGTGATCCTGTTCCACCAGCCCGGCATATGGAATTCCTTCAGCGGGTTGGCCATGATCAGGTCAGCATTGATACGCTTTGAAAATTCAAGTGTGCTCTTTGCCAGGTTCTTTCCTTCGAGCCAGAAACACTGCACGGGAATGGTACTGAGGCTCTGGATCACTTCCAGCGCCGTATCCATGATGCCGTTGGCAGGGTTCTGCTCCTTGTCTTCATCACGCAGGCTTACCAGGTACACAGTGGATTTGAACGAACGTGCAAGCATGGTGGCAAACTTGATACGATGCAGCGGTATATTGTCCGTAAGCGGTAATACGATCTTCTTGAAATGACTTACCAGTCCACTGGCACGGATAGTGAGCACAGGAACATTTGTTTTGCGCGCCAGCCTGCTGATGGAAACGGTGCTGAGCACGCGGTGCAGCAGGTTGAAGCGGGCCAGTCCCACCACTACCAGGTCCATTTCAAATTTCTGGATATAATCTGCCAGCTGCTGACTGGGATTGCCTTTCAGCAGGCTGATCTCCAGCTTTCCGCCGCCGCAGATATGATTGCTGTAAATATCGCGGAGGTTCTCCAGTTTCTTGCGGGCATTGGTCATATCGGCCGAATCATAGGAAGGCATCAGCATGCTCATATCCAGTGGAAGCAGGGGCATGAGTCCACCTGACGACACATGCACCAGGTGCACGTTGCAATGGAACGTGTTTGCCAGTTCAATGGCTTTTGAGATGGCCCATTTGTTCTTACTGGTAAAATCAACGGGAACCAGGATATTGTACAGTGATTTTGGCATAGACGTTCTTTTTAAGGTTTACAAATGAAAATTACACGGCCAGCTCCAGCAGGGACTGGAAGCTTTCCTCTTCTATGTTGGTGCCTGCTATTGTTCTGAGCAGCTCGTCTTTGGTACGGAAAGCCACTCCTGCGCCGCCATGGCCTACCATACAACGGTCATCCCGGCTGTCGCCCACTACAATACAGTTCTTCAGCTGCACGCTGTACTTCTCGCAAACATGCTGCAATACATTCGTTTTGCAATAGGCATGTCCGCAGATACTGTCGGGTGAGCCAAACCAGTAGGAAGGCAGGTTCACTTCGCCGGTGCATTTCCCTTCAAAGAATTCAAGCTGGTTGGCATAGGTGAAATCAGCTCCGATCTGTTGCTTCACATAATTGGTGATCAGCGTATAACTGTTGCTGATAATACCGATGATATAACCTCTTGCTTTCAGTTCTGTGATCACTTCCTTGATATCGCTTACCATGGGAATGCTGGCTGCCACGTTGAGCATATCATCGATGGTGCGTCCTTTC
>NZ_JBQCGW010000290.1:0-12300 GCF_051955275.1 Pseudobacter sp.
TTTTTTTGGTGTGGGCCGGGGGGCTCGCGCCCCCGGGTGTGACTTCTTTTTCCCCCCCCCCGGCCCGCGCGGGGCCGCCGGAGCAACCGTAATTTTTGCCACGCGGGGGCACGCGGGCGACTGCTCCCCGATGAAATGCCGGTTCCCGGAATTCATTTATATTGCAAGCGGTAAACCTGTTTTACCCTACTCCGAATGCTGAACAGACCCGCTGCCATATATGACCGCCCTTTCCAACAAAGGGGACTGCTTGCAAAGCTCACTGCTTTTATCACCTGCCTGCTGCTCATTACCACCATCGCTTACCCGCAGGCCGGTAAAATTGACAGCCTCCGGGAATTACTGCACAATACGGGACTTCCGGACTCCCAAAAGATCGATCACCTCAATCAGCTGGCGTCTGCGCTCAATCCGGATTCTACCAATGAGGCCCTGGTATATGCCAATGAAGCCTATCTGCTGGCCCTGAAAACCAATAACAGGCCTGCGCAGGTCCGGGCCCTGCTCAATCTTTCCGAAGGTTACCTGTATAACGACAGCTATGAGCAATCCCTGGAATACGGCTTCACTGCACTCGACCTCAGCCGCCAGCTCAGGAGTGATGCCTCTATTGCCGACGCCTATACCAACCTTGGCTGGATCTTTTACGATACTGAAAATGGAAATTTCTCTTTGCAGTATCACCGGGATGCCCGGGCAATCTATAATAAAAATGGAGACAGGGTGAAGGAAGCCGTTGCACTTAATGCCATCGGACTGGTATTCCAGCTGAAGAACGAATACGATTCAGCCCGCCGGTATTTTGATCAGAGCCTGCAGATGGCCATCAAAGAAAATATCCCCGGTACTATCAGTGCTGCCTACAATAATATAGGTATCTGCGAAAATGCAAGAGGACGTTACCAGGATGCCGTTACCTTTTTCAAAAGGGCTCTCAACCTGGAAACCGTCCGCAATGCACGTCTCAGCCAGGCAGAAACCCTCAACCAGCTGGCTTATTCCTGGGTGATGCTCAAAAATTATCCCGAAGCCGAAGCACTGCTGGCCCAGGCCAGGTCCCTGATAGAAAATGCCAGCTCCAATTCAAAGAAGGAAAAGCTGCTGGACAATCTCAGTATTTCCTCACAGCTCTACCAGGCACTGGGCAATTATCCCAGGGCCTTTGCAGACCTGCAGGAATACACCCATGTGCGGAACCAGATCATCACCCGGAGCAAGAGCGATGCGATCGCCGCCCTCAAATCAAAAAAGGAAACACAGGAAAAAGAAACGGAGATCAGGGAGCTGGCTGCCGAAAAGCAACTGCGGTCCTTCCAGCGGAACGTATTGGCCCTGTGCATTGTGCTCATCCTGATCATCGGCCTGCTCTTTTATTCCAAGCTTAAACAAAAACAACGGAAAGAAAAAGAACTGGAAGAGTTCAAACAGGCTCTGATCCGAAAAGACCTGGATAATACCCTCCTTGAAAAAGCCGCCCTCCAGGATAAGCTGAAATACAAGGATGCCGAACTGAAGAATTACGCCCTCTACATTTCCCAGAGAAATGAACTGGTCCGCAGTTTCATTGACGACCTGAGCGCCCAGAAACAGGAAGGTGAGGGAAAGAAAGAAGACCTTACCCGTTTCAATAAGCTGATCCATAAATTCCAGCACGACCTCGACATCAACAAGGAGGCCCAGGATTTCAATATGTCGGTTGACGAGATCCACAAGGATTTCTTCTTTAACCTGCTCCGGAAATTCCCTGAGCTCACTGAAAATGAACGCAGGCTCTGTGCCCAGATACGGCTCAATCTCTCCATCAAAGACATCGCTTCTCTCAATAATATCTCCGTAAAATCGGCCGAAATGGCCCGTTACCGCCTCCGTAAACAGTTCAGCCTGGAACATGGCGATAACCTCAACGAGTTCCTGAAGCAATTTTAAATAATTGATAATCAGTTGTGTTAGGAGCTTGTAGAGGTCAGATAGAGGTACTGTGAAGGCTTTTGTAGATGCTGTTTTGAATGCTACTGTTATAGCTCTGGCTATTTTCAATGCACCAAATCAAAATTCAAAAACAGCAACATGCAAATGCTAAAACGATTGCTACAGAAACTGACGCTAATCTGCTTTCTGCTGGCAGGCTGGCAACTGGCCTCCGCAATGCCCCGCGACTGGACCATCAAAGGTGTGGTGACCGATAAGAATGGTAATCCTGTCGAAGCGGCTTCCGTATCAGTGAAGGGAGACAGCAGGGGTACCAAAACCGATGCCCTCGGTAGATTCCAGTTGACCGTTCCCCCCAACTCAACCCTCATGGTAACGGCCGTTGGTTATGCCAGCACCGAGATCAGGCTCACCGAAGAAAAAGAAATAAAGCTTACCCTCGATGCTGCTGCCAGTAACCTCAACGAAGTGGTAGTGGTAGGTTACGGTACGCAGAAAAAGGGCGATCTCACCGCTGCCATCTCCACCGTTAGCAGCAAGAACCTGGAAAAGCAACCCACTGCCAATCTTGCCTCCATGTTACAGGGCCAGGCTGCCGGTGTGATCGTAAGCTCAGGTTCTGGCAACCCTGCCGGTAACCCCTCCATCCTCATCCGTGGGATGAATAGCATCAATAACGATAAACCGCTCTATGTGGTGGATGGGATCCCGCAAGACGACTCCTACGATCTGAATCCGAATGACGTTGAAAGTGTCAATATCCTTAAAGACGCTTCCGCTGCTACCATTTATGGCGCACGTGCCGCCGGCGGGGTGATCATCATCACTACCAAAAAAGGAAAGGGCGGTGAGCCGAAGGTGAACTTCAATGCATTCTTCGCGCAGCATACACTCAATAACAATATCGATCTGCTGGATAAGATTGCCATGAACAAAGTGGTAAGGTCAGCCTTCGCCAATGACGGCGAGACCCCTCCCGTGTACGTGATGGACGACAGTAAATATGGTAATACCAACTGGCAGGATGCCTTCTTCAAAAAAGGCACCGAACAAAAATATGATGTGGATGTTTCCGGCAGTTCCGAAAAGATCAGCTACCGCCTGAGCTACGGCCACTGGGAACATAATGGTAATGTGATCAACTCAGGAGCAAAGCGTGATAATATCAGGCTCAACAGTGATATCCGTCTGCTCAATAACCGGCTGAAAATATCGCCTATCCTCAGTTACACCAAATTCAACAATAAAAACTTCGGCGATGCCAATACGGATGGAAATGCCGGCTATTCAGATATAATGTATCTCTACGAGGCATTGCCCCATATCCGTATTTATGATCCTGCATCTCCCAATGGATATGCTAAGCCTGAAGCTGAACTGGGCTCAGGCAATCCCGTGGGTGAGCGCATGCTCTCTGATAACAGGAGCAATGATGATTACCTGCAGGTGAATATTTCTGCCGATCTTAAACTCTGGAAAGGGCTTTCTTATACCCTGAATGCAGGAAAGAACTTTACTAACACCTATGAATATTCGCAGACGCAGGCCTACGACTTCGGAGCACAGGCATTCAACCAGTTCCCCAGCCGTTCTGAATCAAGAGGGAGGATCGAATATTCCGTGTTTACGCATTTGCTGAACTATGAGCAGAGCTTTGGTGATCATACACTGAAAGCCATGTATGGTTTCTCGCGCGAAAAACGTGTAAGCAATGGTACCAGTGGATCCGGCAATCACCTGAGCAGCCCGTTGATAGAAGCCCTCAGCGGCCTTATTGTGGAAGGTTCTGGAGATTATATCCGCGCCAATGGCTGGAATTTCAGCAATACCCTGCAATCTTATTTCGGCAGGCTGAACTATAGTTATAAAGATAAATACCTGGTGCAGGGAAGTGTGCGCAGGGATGGCAGTTCCCGCTTTGGCCCCAATAACCGGTATGGTACGTTCTGGTCGGCTTCCGCGGGCTGGAATATGCATAAAGAAGACTGGTTCAACGTAAGCTGGATCGATGAACTGAAACCACGCATCAGTTATGGTATTGTAGGAAACCAGAACATCGCCAACTTTCAGTATCTCGCCAAAATTTACCTGCAGGGCAGCAGCAACCTGCTGAATTATCCGTTCGGTCCAAAGGCCAGCCAGCAGGTGTTTGTAGGCGCCATTGCCAATGCACTGGCCAACGAGAACATCAAGTGGGAAGAAACCAGTACGCTCAATGCAGGCGTGAATTTCAGTCTGCTTAAAAACAAACTGAGCGGCAGCTTCGATTATTTCAGATCGCGCACAAAGGACATGCTGGCTGAAACGCCCATCCCGTCTTCATCCGGTATAACTCAGTTTCCTTTGACCAACGTAGCTACCATGGAAAATAAAGGATGGGAATTATCGCTTACCTGGCGTCAGTCGAATCCTTCCGGATTTTCCTGGGATATCACCGGTAACGTTTCACATTCAGAAAACAAGATCATCCGCCTCGGTTATGACCAGGGTGTGATCCAGGATGGCGCTGTTGATTATACCAATCGTATGACCACCATCACCAAAAAAGGAATTCCACTTGGTAGTTTCTATCTTTATCAGACTGCCGGTATTTTTCAGGACCAGTCGTCCATCGATGGTTATAAGAACAAAGATGGTGACCTGCTGCAACCTAATGCAAAACCCGGCGACCTTAAATTCATAGATGCCAATGGTGACGGCACCATCGACGATGACGACAAAGTGCTGATGGGAAGTGCACTTCCTGATCTTGACTTCGGTATCAATTTCAATGCTTCTTATAAAAACTTCGACCTGAGCCTGTTCCTCAATGGTAAAACAGGACTGCAGATGTACAACGGAGCCAAAATGTTCCTCTATCGTTTCTTCCGTTCTGCTGACCTCAACAATGCCTGGACGCCGGAGAATAGCAACAGTGCTGTATTCCGGTTGTCGAATACCGATGCCAACGTGAATCAGCGTGTGAGCAATTACTTCCTGGAAGATGCCAGTTTCATCCGCCTGCGCAATATCCAGATCGGCTACACAGTGCCTGCAGGTCTGATCCGTAAAGCATCGCTCAGCAAGCTGCGTATTTATGTTGGCGCTTACAACCTGCTGACCTTTACAGGATATACCGGGTTTGATCCGGACCTTACCAGCAGTGGCATTTTCAGCAGGGGAGTAGACAGGGGGTATTACCCGCTGAGCCGGTCATTTGTGGCAGGTGTCAACATCGGTTTCTAATGTTCAATCTCAAAAAAAACAGTATGAAAAAATATACAGCGGTATTGCTGGGACTTGGCATCAGCGCAATGAGTTTGACTGCCTGCTCGGATAAATACCTCGAACTGCAGGACAAGCAGAGTCTTAATGAAAATACATTCTGGACCACCCGTCAGCATGCCATTCAGGGCATCACAGCAGCCTATGCAGCTTTGCAGGGGCATGACGGAAGTATGTGGACCTTCTTTGAACAGGTATATGTTGGCCTCACCTACAAGAGTGATGAAGTTGACAATAACAAGAACGAGCCTTATGGTAAGGAACTGGCTGCCTTCATCAATGGACCTGAAGAAAGTTCCGGTTACAATATCTGGGCAACCTGTTATGCCGGTATCGGCCGCGCCAACCAGGTGATTGAAAATGTGCCGCGTATCAATGTGCTGTCGGAGCAGGAGCGTAATGAGATCATCGGAGAAGCTAAATTCCTACGGGCCTTCAACTATTTCACCCTGGTGAATGGATTTGAGAATGTACCGTTGGTGTTGAAATTTGAAAAGGATATCACCAAACTGCGTGTGCCGCAGGCAAAGCCTGCAGATGTGTGGGCCCAGATTGAATCTGATCTGAAAGATGCAGAAGCGGTGCTGCCGCTGGATTATACAGGATCCGGCATGCAGGGCCGCGCCACTAAATACGCTGCCAAAGCTTTGCTGGGTAAAGTGTATCTCTTCCAGGAAAAATGGGCCGATGCAGAAACAAAACTGGGCGAGCTCTACAATAAGTTCACACTGTTACCTAACTATGTTGACAATTTCAATGGTAAATCAGAGAATGGCCCTGAATCAATTTTTGAAATTCAGTTCAGTGGAGACCGTTCCGTGACTGATGAGCGCCAGCCTTTCAATTTTGAATTACGTCCTGCTGCATTGGATGGATGGGATGAAATGTGCCCTTCCACCTGGCTCTTCAATGAATTCAAAAAGGACCTGAAAGATGGAGGCGGTTACAGTGACCGTGTATATGGCAGCATCTTTTTTGATGATCCCAATTCATTCATGTACGACCTGAATGTGCCTGCCAACCTGGTGGCTTATTCAACGGTGAAGAATGATCTGCGGGTGCCTTATTATTTTACCAAGTACACTTATCCTACGGATCGTGCCGGCAGTTACACGGGTATCAACATCAATATCATCCGGTATGCGGATGTATTGCTGATGCTGGCGGAAGCGAAGAATGAGAACAATAAGACAGATGAAGCTACCGGCCTGATCAATGAAGTGCGGACCCGCAGTCATGCCAAAGCGTTGACTTTTGGCGGGTTCACCAAAGATCAGCTGCGAACGCAGATCCGTCACCATGAGCGTCCGGTGGAACTGAGTATGGAGTGGGGTATCCGCTGGTTCGATCTGGTTCGCTGGAACAGGGGTAATGTTGCCAAAGAATCTCTGAAGACCACCATCACCAGTCATAACAAGCCCTTCGCCAATAATTTTGATGACAGGAAGCATGTGCGTTTCGCGATCCCACAGAGTGAGCGCAATGCCAATCCTTTGCTGGATCAGAACTTTGGTTATTAGTAACCCGCGGAGAGTAGGCCGTCGCTCGCGGGGACGCGAACGACTGGTGACACCCTGAGTAAATGTGAAAACTGATAAGTTGAAGTATGAAAAAGAAATTATTATTTCTTATAACGGCAGCAATGCCATGGCTGGCTATTGCCCAAACGAAGAATGACTGGGAGAATCCGGCAGTTCCCCATCTCAATACCGTAGCGCCTCACGCCTGGTTTATCCCTTGCAGCAGTGAAGCAGCAGCCATTCAGCAAAAATCCTCTGATATCATTTCGCTGGATGGGATGTGGAAGTTCAATATCGTCAGTAAGCCATCATTGCGGCCCATGGATTTTTACAACCCCGGTTATGATATCAGTAAATGGATCGAGATCCCCGTGCCTGCCAACTGGCAGACTGTTGGGCAGGACAGCTATATTTTCACGGATGTTGAGTATCCTATCAAAGTGAACCCTCCTTATGTGCCGGAAGATTTCAACCCGGTTGGATCTTATAAAAGAGACTTCAATATTCCGGCTTCCTGGAAAGGGAAGGATGTTTTTATCCGCTTCGGTGCAGTCAACTCATTTTTCTATTGCTGGATCAACGGGCATAGCATCGGGTTCAGTAAAGACAGTAAAACACCGGCTGAATTCGATATCACTTCATATCTCAAACCCGGTAAGAACAGCGTGTCTGTACAGGTATTCCGTTTCAGTGATGGCACTTACCTGGAAGGGCAGGATATGTGGAAACTCAGTGGCATCGAGCGATCTGTTGAACTGATAGCAAGGCCGAAACTTTCTGTGTATGATTTCTTTGTGAAGGCGGGTCTTGATGCGAATTACACGCATGGCCAGTTTGATCTCGATCTCACCCTTAATCGTAATCCACAAACCAAACAGGCATTAAGTCTGCAGGTTAAATTGATAGATGAAAGGGGCGGAATTGTATTTCAGCAAAAACAAGCGACGGATACAGGCCGGACCTATACATTCAAGACCATCGTCAATAATGTAAACAAGTGGACTGCTGAAACACCTTCACTGTACACAATGGTGGTGAATACATTCAACAACAAAGGGAAACTGATTGAAAGTTTTGCGCATAAGGTAGGATTTCGTACGGCGGAGGTGAAGCATGGTCTGTTCCTGATCAATGGAGTTGCTGTAAAGATCAAGGGCGTTAACAGGCATGAGCATGATATGTTCACGGCAAAGGTGATCAGCAGGGAAAGCATGATCCGTGATATCAGGGTGATGAAAGAGTACAATATCAACGCTGTCCGCAACAGTCATTATCCCAATAAAGAAGAGTGGTACCAGCTCTGCGATCAATATGGGATTTACCTGGTGGACGAAGCCAATATTGAATGCGATGGCATGGACTTTCATGAATTGAAAACCTTATCGGACAAACCAGGATGGAAGGCCAGTTATCTGGACCGAACCCGCCGCATGTTTGAGCGTGATAAGAATTTCACCAGTATCGTCACCTGGAGCCTCGGTAATGAAAGCAGGTTCGGTGAGAATTTCATTGCCACTTACCAGTTCCTGAAATCCCGTGATAATACCAGGCCTGTTGAATATGATGAGGCAAGGGATAATCCTTACACCGATATCGTTACGCCGATGTACCGTGCGCCGAACGTACTGCTGGAATATACCAGGGAGTGGAGAAGCCGCCCCTTTATTCTCTGTGAGTATGCGCATATGATGGGCAATGGAGGTGGAAACCTGCAGGCTTATTGGGACCTGATCTATAAGCACAAACAATTGCAGGGCGGATTCATCTGGGATTTCAGCGACCAGACTTTCGAGAAGCGTGATACCCATGGCCGTAATTTCTGGGCGTATGGAAGGGATATGGGCGCTGTGGGCGCCACCAGTGATACCAGCTTTTGTGCCGATGGTTTATTTGATGCAGCCAGAAAGCCGCATCCGCAGGCATTTGAATTAAAGAAAGTATATCAGCCCGTCAGTTTTGAGACCGTTGGTCTGACCGGAAATATGATCCGGGTTATCAACAGAACTGATTTCACCAATCTGAATGAGTATTCGCTACTATGGTTTATCAAAGCTGATGGAAAGATCATTGCTTCCGGAGATGTGGTTATGCCTGCAGTAGCGCCGCGTGAAAGCGGGGAAATAAGTTTGAATATTCCGGCATTTTCAAAACAGCCAGGCACTGAATATTTTCTTACGGTGGAAGCCAGAACAAAGACAGCTTCTGCATTATTGCCGGCTGGTCACCGGGCAGCCTGGGAGCAGTTTGCCATGCCTGGTTATGTTGCAACCGTACAACAGAATATCAATTCAAAAGACACGCTGCAGCAACATTATAAAAATGGCCTGCTTGAGTTAAGTAATTCAGGTTTTACAGTCGGTTTCGATACCACAACAGGTTGGCTGACGCAGTTTGCTGTCAATGGAAAGGAAATGCTGCATGCCGCGCTGCTGCCACATTTCTGGCGTGCTCCAACCGATACTGATATCGGCAACAGTATGCAGATCCGCTGTGCCATATGGAAAGACCCATTGAAAACAGCCAGGCTGGATTCCTTTTTAGTACAAAAAATAAATGCGCAGCAAAGCCAGTTGAGGACTGTGCATTATCTGCCTGATATCGATGCGGTGTATGCCGTTAATTATCTTGTTGCTGCAACAGGAGATGTGCAGGTACAGGTGTCAATGAAGGCTGGCAATGGAAGTCTCCCTGAAATGCCGCGCTTTGGTATGAGGGTATTGCTTAATAAGGATTTCAACAAAGTGAGCTGGTTCGGCCGTGGTCCCTTCGATAATTACGATGACCGTAAAACCGCTGCTGCCATTGATTTGTACAGCATGCCTGCCGACTCGCTGTTTCATCCTTATCCCCGTGCACAGGAGAGTGGCTACAGAACGGATGTACGATGGATCAGCCTGCAGAATACGCAGGGGCTTGGATTGATGGCCATCGGGGCAAAGCCCATCAGTACAGGTGTACTTCATTTCGATATGCATAAGCTGGATTTCGACAGGGATGCCAAAGAGAATAACCACGGTGGTTCCATGAGCAATGATGATTTTATCTGGTGGAATATCGATTACAAACAAATGGGAGTAGGAGGGGATAACAGCTGGGGCGCTAAGACCTATGCAGAATATATGCTGCCTTATTCGGATTACCAGTATGGTTTTACATTGAAGCCTGTTTTAAAATGATCAGGGTGCGGGCAGTAGCTCGCCTCTGGCGAGTTACTTATATGGGTTCGCCTCTGGCGAATACCGTGTCGCCGGGAGGCGACGGAATAGAAGTCACTCGCGGGGACGCCAGCGACCGGGCACACCTGGCACAAATGCAAACATGATGTACAAGCGGAAAATTATATTTCTCATAATACTGATAGCAACGATCAGTTCGCAGTTGCAAGCACAACGGGAGCAATTCCCGGATGTGCTTGACCTGCGTACCATGGTTCAGCAGCCACGGGCCATCGAATCAACGGTGTTCAGTGATCTGGGCGCCTGGCATGCGTATGCCCTGCCCGAAAGAAGAGAGGATTATGGTGGTTTCATCGGTCCTTTGCTGATGGACATGGATGGAAAATGGATGAGCAATTCATTTGCTCAGTTGATTTTCAGCAGTGATGGAATTGAAACAGATCTTCAAACCGCTGTACCGGACATTCATTATTTTCCGGGCATGCTGAAACAGGAATTTGAAACGAAGGATTTTAAGATAAGCCTGCTGCTCATCTTTGTTTCCAACAGGGAAGCGATGGTACGGACTACTGTAAAAAACATTACTGATCAGGATAAATCAATAATTCCTGTTTATAAAGGAACGGTGTTTGACAGAGGTGCAAGCCTGCAACAAAGCGGATCAACAATACATGTAAGGTTCAATAAGTCCGGACATTTATTCACGCTGCAATTACCAGCGCAATTTAATTTTAAGATCAATCTTACTGATACTGGGTATACTGCTACTGGTGATAAGATCAGCATCGCAAAAGGGGACAGCATCAGTTGGAACAGGGTAGAAGCATTTTATCCTGACGGGAAGAAAGCTGTAAAGCAGTCAATCCCGGATTTTGAACCGGCCTTCCATAAGAATACGCTTCGCTGGAACGGGTACCTGAAAAGATATTTCAGCAACACCGGCGTTCTGGCACAATCCGAAAAAAGACTGGCTGTAAAATCCATGGTAACCCTCATCACCAATTGGCGCAGTAAATCCAGGGACCTGTTGCATGATGGAGTGTTCCCGAGTGTGAACTATCAGGGCTTCTATGGCGTATGGAGCTGGGATAGCTGGAAACAGGCCGTGGGACTGGGCTTGTTTGAGCCTGGCATTGCAATGGATAATATCCGTTGTATGTTCGATTATCAGGACAGTGCAGGCATGGTGCCTGATTGTATTTACAGCGACAAGCGGGAAAACAACTGGCGCGATACCAAACCGCCGCTTGCTGCCTGGGCAGTGGCGCTCACCTACAAGCAGTCCAAAAGCAAACCCTTTCTGCAGGAAATGTATGATAAGCTGGTAAGGTATCATCGCTGGTGGTTTACAAACAGGGACCATAATAATAACGGGCTCTGCGAATATGGCTCCACCGATGGAACACGCATTGCAGCTGCGTGGGAAAGTGGAATGGACAATGCTGTCCGTTTTGATAGCGCCATAATGCTGAAGAATAATGAACAGGCCTGGAGCCTCAACCAGGAGAGCGTAGACCTCAACGCTTACTTATACCGCGAGAAATTATACCTCGCAGAAATTGCCACAATTCTAGATTACAAAAAGGCGGCAAGGAAATGGAAACAGGAAGCAGCAATATTGAAACCATTGATCAACCAGGCGTTTTATGATGCTGTCGATGGATATTATTACGACAGAAGGATGGATCAACCCGGTTTTATCAGGCGCCACGGACCGGAAGGCTGGATACCGCTATGGGCGGGAATCTGCAGCAAAGAGCAGGCAAAGGCTATTCAGAAAAAGATAAGTAATGAGGAAATTTTCAATACAAAAATCCCTTTACCTACCCTGTCTGCCAGTGACCCTGCATTCGACCCGATGAAAGGCTACTGGCGCGGGCCAGTTTGGCTGGACCAGTTCCAGTACGGGATCGATGGCCTGAAGCAATATGGTTATCATCAACTCGCTGCCAGCTTGCTGGAAAAATTATTGCAGCATGGAGAAGGGTTACTGGGAAACGAACCCATTTGTGAGAACTATCATCCACTCAGCGGCCGCGGCCTGAATGCCAGGAATTTCAGCTGGTCTGCAGCTCATCTTTTATTACTATTAAAGAACAAATAGCACATGAGATTTTCTACTCAGGCTGTGCCTGCTATTGTAAGGGAATATTTTGGGATCGATGGTACTGCATCCGATCTCAATGGGTATGATGTATGGAACTATCTTATCAGGGCTGATGATGGGAAGAAGTATATCCTTAAAATATCCCCGCTTGTTGAGAGCGAACCATTCCTGGATGCACAGGTGCAGATCATGCAGTTCCTGGCCCGGACACCATTGGCGGATAAACTACAGCATCATATTGCTGGCGTAAATGGAAATTTCTTAGTGCCGGCCCGGATCGATTGTAAGCAATATCATCTCAGGC
>NZ_JBQCGW010000291.1:0-3101 GCF_051955275.1 Pseudobacter sp.
GCTTCACAGCACGCCCATTGATTATCTATCCCAGCTCACTCATTTGCGCGATTCGATCATTACCTGGAATAAAAGGGACTTTGTGCCACCTGTAAAAATGAGCGCCTTCCTGATCGGGTTACAAAACAGGTTCGGGCTATGGTACGATTTTGATTTCAAAAGGAAAGTGTGTACCATTCGTTATCGAAATGCCATCTTCTCAGGCAGGAAAAAAAGAGACGCTACCGCCAAAGCTGGCGCGAAATACAACTTCAAAAATAACAGCGCCAATACTCTGTATGCACTCACGCAGACAGCCGGTTCCCCAAAGCCTGACTTCAAAACTTTATCATACCAGGGGGTTGTGATCAATCCATTCCAATTTCCACCAGCTGTACCTGAGCGCCTGAACCACCTGTATTTTGTTTTGGGTGATAATTCATACTGGTATTGCACCAACGCTGAAGGGTTGGAAGCATGGGTTAAGATAGCCGATAATAATTTCGATTATGATCCCGGTAAGGATGAAAAAAAGGAAACGATCACTACGCAGTGTCTGATACCTGGGCACCAGTTTCTGCCAAATGTAAACATGGGCGGAAATACTGAAGTAGCAAGGTACAGCGCATACCCGTCAGCCTCCATCGACCAATATGAAGAGGAAACTTTTTATATCTGCTATCACCACGGAATGGGCATGACCATCAATTACCTTGACCTGCCAGACTACCATTTTCCGCAAAGCACAGCAGCCTGCCATGATCTCCGTGGAACTGTCCTTCGCCATAAGGCACTGGTGTGGGAGTATAACGATAACAACAATTTCGAGCGGGGGCTGTATAAGCAGTCCTGGGCGTACTTCCTATCACTGTTATTCCAGCGTGAGGAAATCACCCTGCCAGTGAAATTCACTTTGGAGGATGTACTCAATATGAGCTACACGGATACATTAGTGATCAAAAATGTCGAGTACTTCATCAAAAATCCCCGGTTCACCCTGCCTCTAAGGGAATATTCCAATATGGAACTCATCAGAATCCACTAAAAAAAGTTGTTAAATATCAATTTTTGCCGGTACGATATTAAAAAGTCGTTATGTTTATGATCCTAACGATTCACACGTATACAGGATTGATGCAGCCCTATAATTTCTGTTTACACCATTGCTAAGTAAGACTGACCCATGACCTTTAAACCTGAGTTCAAACTATGCCAAACGCCGCTCATGAAGTCCTTCGCTGTGTGCAATTATTTGATCATTCTCATTCTCTATTGACTATTGCACATGATTTGTCAGCCCTCAGAAATTCCGTTAATGGTTGTATCCACCACGGCCTACCCGAAAGAGATCGAATAATGTACAAAGAGCAGCTTTTATTGATTGACGCGCTTCAGCACTTTTTTCATGAACTAGGCAAGAGGTGTAAGTAATTGTCCTTTCCGGTGCACACTGATTCATAGAGATTTGAACTATGGAAAACGTGCACCAGTGGCTTTCTTCATCTCAAGACTATCATGCCGGAATTCGCATCCTGTTGCAGTACTGCACGGATGCGAATTTGCGTGCCTTATTCCGGGAGGAAGAGACCGAATATAAGCGTAAACGCCTGCTGAAGGCCATGCAGGATCTTGTCTCACCGCCTGTCCTGGAAGATGTTCCGGAACCGACTGCAGCACTGCCCATTTTAATTCCTTCGCCGGCCACCGCTCCTGTTTCTCACCACGGGTGGCCCAATCCAATCACTGACCAGGTTGTGCAGCGCCTGTACGATCAATGGAAGCCCGATTACGCGCGTTTAATGGCGCTGGTGCATGTTGTGTATGAAGTAGCGCTACAGGGCGAAAATGGCAACACTCTGAAGGAAATAGAAGCCGGTCGGCTGGCGCATGAAATATTGGATCTCGATGACCAGGTGCAGGAATACTACCAAAAGCGCGATCTGTACCTCGCTCATGGCCATTATCCGGAGCTGAAGCAGCAGGAGGAGGAAATCGTGGAACCGCGGGCTTTATACAAGGCGCTGGATAATGCTGAAAGATATGTCCGGCGCTATCGGGATAAAATTAAGCAGCAGCCGAAACACAAATCAGTTCCCAAATGGACAGCGCTGTTACTGGAATATGAAAAGGATGTATTGAAGTACAAGAAACTACTTAAACTGTAGGAATGAGCAAAGGATTAACCAGGCAAGGGCAGGATGCCAAAAGCCGGATCACCAAATACCTGGCAGGGGATAAAATTCAGCTGAACAGTGAGGAAGAAAAGATCCTTACCCGATGGGAGTTCGCCTATGACCTCATGGTTGCAAAGGAAAAAAACTGGGTAGAGATCCGCGATAAAATTGCCTTCAAATTTGCTGTGAGCAAGTTTACCGCAGAGAACGATATTTCCAATACACAGGAAGTGTTTGGAACCAACCGGAAGATCAATAAACGTTTCGTGCTTCATCTTCATCTGGATCGCATGGACGTCGATATTGAGCGCATCCGGAAGGGATTGTTTTTCTCCAAAGACGAAGACGGCAAATTGCAGCCATGCACACCTGATGCAAAGGAAATTGCAGCCCTCGCAAAGTTTGCTGAAGCATACACCTATACCGTCAACTGCATTCCTGATGATGTAGACCGTTCCAAACTGCCACCGCCATTATTTATATTCAATTTGCCGGAAGGAGCTGCGCTTGTCCCTCCCATGACACTGGAGCAAGCATTAACTAAGGCTGATGAATACATCGAATTTCAAGATTTGAGCCATGAACAAAGCGATATACAACCCGATGGATCAACCGGTAGTGGAGAAGATCCTGCCGATCCCGCACATGACGATCAGGTTAGTTCGTCCGAATAACACTTTCTTTGTTGCAAACCGCGGTGGTTTCAAAACAACTTTGGGACTGACCTTCTATACTGTTGATTGTGTACACGAGCTGCCACGGTCAACTGGAATAGTCGTAGGACCATCATATGAGCACCTCGGAGACAATACGCTGAACCCGCTTTTTAACGCCTTTAATGAAGATGGTTTTGAGCAGGGTGTACACTATGTTTATGGAACCAAGCCACCCGCAGAATGGCCTTCACCATATATCAGGGTTGATAGTGTAAAGAAGTATGATCACATG